>JAGAAT010000020.1 GCA_017615095.1 bacterium | reverse complement strand
TTTTTCAGTAATCGATTTGAAGAAAATGATCCCGATAAAAGAAGGCTTATACACAAGAGTTGATTTGACAACCAATCCGCAGGATTCTGTCGAAACAAAAAATTACAAGAACCTGATGAACAAAGAATTTGCCTTCTGCCTCAAAATTCTGCCTCTCATAATCCAAAAAGCGAATGAACTTTACGACAGACAGATCACTACAGGGAAAATCGTGAATTTTTGCTGTGATTTCAAACTTCTTGAAGAAAAAAGCAGGGAATATCCCCAAAAATAACAAATCCGTTGTGTGAGGTAACGCGTAGACGCGCCGCGAGGCGTCTCCACCCTCTCCGTCACTGCGTGACACCAGACCCGGCAGTTTCAGGGGAATTTAAGATTCATCAACGATCCTGACCAGATCGAGCGGATTTTCAATCAGATAGTCGGCTCCGAGAGCCTCCAGATCCTCCTTTCTGCCAAATCCCCAGAGGCAGGCTACTGAGCGGACTCCGGCGTTTTTTGCCGTAACGACATCGACCTTCATATCTCCGGCATAGACGGTGTTTTCTCGAGGAATCCCGGTGATTTCGCAGACTTCCCAGATCCCGTCGGGAGCCGGTTTGAGCGGTTTGCCGGCTCTTTCGCCGATTATCGGGTTGAACTTGTATTCACCGAGGATCGTCTCCGCGTTCAGGAGAGCGTACTTGTGTTCCTTGTTCGTCAGGATAGAGATGTTCACTCCGCGCTGAACAAGCGCATCAAGCGTCTCGCGGATCCCCTCGAACGGCGGGATCGTGCCGACACCGCGCTCGTGATACAGATCCAAAACCTCGGCAAGCATCGGACCCAGCAGATTTTCATCAAAATCCTTGGGCAGAGCGCGGCGCAGGAGCATCCTGAGCCCGTCACCGACAAAGGTCTTGTACTTTTCCATCGAATGAGTCGGGAAACCGTGCTTTTCAAGGATCTCGTTGTTCGTATCAGAGATGATTTTGAGCGTCGAAAGCAGCGTCCCGTCCATATCAAAAATAACCGATTTTATCTTCATTCTGAACCTCTGAAATAAAAATAATATCTACGTTTTACCTGATCGGGCAGTTCATAAAAGGCAGATCCCATTCTCCGAAATTATTTCTGTAGAGCAGATATTCTGTCTCTTTCCCGTTGCATGTCGCTTTTTTTATGCTTACAGGGACAAATCCGTCAAATATTCCTTCAAGTTCAGCACCTTCGGGATATATGAACTTTCCTTCGCCTTTGATCATTCCGTTTTCGAACATTCCTTCAAACCTTACTCCGTCAGGACAGAGCAGAACCCCTTTCCCGTTTTCCAGATCCGCTCTCAAATTGCCCTGCTTCCGTAAATCTCCGCCTATCCGGTCTTTTTCTTTCTCCCTTTTTGCGATTATTCTTTCCAGAACTCCAATTCTGTTTTTTGCAAATTCGGCATCTTTTTCCATTTCTTTCCGCATCTCGCCTTCATTTGCTAATTCCTTGAAAAGATTCAAGAACTGTACCATATCATTGTAATATTTCAAAGACTTCTCATCATCACCGAGAACAAAATATACTGCCGCGATTTTTTTGATTGCTCTCAAATTTATCGGATCCAAATATATTGCTTTTTTGAAATCTTCCAATGCATCAAAATATCTCCACAATTTAATATATTGGCTTCCTCTTTCGGCATAAAGATCCTCGTGTTCTTTCTTTGCGATTTCTTCAGTCAGTTTTGCGATATTTTCCAAGACCTCTTTTTTCTCCCTTTGGCTCAGGAAAACCGCCGCCTGTTTTCTTTCCTTTTCCGATTTGTTGCAAGAGATTGCGGTTACAGCAATCAAGCAAAACAACAGAAAAAAGCATATTCGCTTCATATTTATCCCCAAATCAAAATACGGGGCACACCCGTCTGGATAAAACAAAGACAACGATAAGGATACCAGAAGAAAAATCAATAAATTTGCACTATTACGGCTCCTGGTTTTTTAGAAGCGGCCTGGTCGGAGAGCTGAGAATAAGAAAAGGAAAATCATTCCTCTCTTTCGCGGAAAATGACCGCCTCCCGCATCGAATCAAGGTACTCTTCAAGCGTGATGTGACCGGTGTCATGCATGAGCGTGAGGATCCGGTAGAGGTGGTCGTACCACCTTTCACTGACGTTGTTGGTCAAAAACTGGTAGTGATACTTCGACGGACCGGGGATTATCGAGGCGAGATAGGCCGACTCCATCGGTGAGAGCTCCTCGGGAGTTTTGCCGAAATAGTAGTTCGCGGCATTCGTGATCCCGAAGACGCCGGGCGCCCATTCTACGATGTTGAAATAGATCTCAAGGAGCCGGTTTTTCGAGAGCGTTGCATCCAGTTCGATTGCAAGAAGGAGCTCCCTAAGCTTGCGCAGAAGCGTCTTTTCGCGGGTCAGGAAGAGGTTCTTGGCGATCTGCTGGGTGATCGTCGAACCGCCGCGCAGCCTGTGTTTTTTGACGTTGTCCTTGACTGCGGCGTCAAGCTCCTCGAAAGCAACTCCCTTGTGGAGATAAAATCCGGCGTCCTCAGAAACAAGAACCGCCCAGACGAGGTGCGTCGGGAGGTCGTCAAAACGTGCGAAACGTGGATTCGACGGACCTACGCGGAAGGAATAGCTCCTTCCGTCAGCGTTGGTGAAGGTGTACTCGAAATCGCCTTTGAGGTAGTTCAGACGCTCCGAAAGCTGCTGCGGATCTGTGACTTCGCCGGAAATCGAAAAAACAGGCTCTTCGTCTGCGTTTTTCTGATATCCGAGGTCAAGCGTAAGGGTTCCGCCGAGAAGGAAATCGCGGAAAATATCACCCGTGCCGATAAGCGTTGCGAGGCGGTTCAGCTGCATCGTGTCCGGTTTTGCATCGACCCTGATCGAGTTCGTTGTCCTCGTGAGCGAAAAATCGGCGTCAAGTCCGCCCAGAGTGAGTTTCGCATCTTTTATACTGACGTTCTGACTAAGCGCATCGAGGCTGATGTCACCCAGGAATCTGAAGAACGGGAGCGAAAAAGGCGCCGAATCGAAAAGCGGATAGAGAAAATTCAGATCCTGGATCGTAATATCACTGTGAAGGGTGAAGCTCGTATTTTCGCGGGCGATCCCGATCCTCGCATCGACCGAACCTTCATTCAGCGCCAGCCCGAAACCTTCAGCAAAAAAACCGCTCAGCTTGGAGAGATCGAATTTTTCAAGACGGAGCCGGGCATCGTTGAATTTCGAATCGAAAAAGAGCTCGAGAAGCTGGTCCCCCTGCCTCAACAGGACTTTGTTGCTGCCGGCGACCGGAGCATAATCCATCCTGTAGCTCTCGGAAAACATACCGTAAACGAAGCTCATCTTCTCTATCGAGAGCGTGAATTTTGAAATCCTGTCGGAGATCCTGCTGCCGTACGTCACCGGATGAGCCGGATTCGGGCTGACTTTTCCGGTTTTGACCGCGACAAGTGCCTTTGCGGCAGTCACGATCTCTCCGCCGTAGATCTCTGCGGAGTCACAGAAGATTTCCGGCTCCATCTGCGAACTGAAACTCAGCTTCCTTACGGCGCAGCTTTTGAGTTTCAAAACGGAGGAACCGGCGTTGGAAAGCTCGGCGGAATCAAGCTTTACGCTCGGAGGCAGTAGAGAGGTCTTCATGCCGGAAAGCCTCAGATCAAGCCCGTAGCCTTTTTTTATGCTGCTGACAAAATTTCCAGTTATTTCAGAAAGTTTCGAATCTACAGCCCTCGAGATCAGATAAGATGCTGCTCCTCCCAGGATGCAGAGGATCAAAAGCAGCACCAACGCCCTTTTCAGCGTCTGAAAAACCGGTTTTCCGTCTGATTTCTGTGACACAGTGCAAGAAGCTCCGACGCGACTATTAGCCGCGCCGGAATATCGGATTGTTGTTTAGTACGGACACTTTGCGTTGTCTTCGGTCCCGCAGGTAACTCCTGCCTGTGAAGGCATCTGTTCCTTGCAGGTATCTGAATCCCATGCGTTGTTGCCGGTCGGGTTGCCGGACTGGTCTGTCTCGACACAGCTCTCGATCGCAGTTCTGTAATCCTGAGCCTCTTTTTTGCCGACATGGTTGCCTTCGTCTTCGCACTTGCTTATGCAGGCTTTCTTCTCATCGGTATTTTCAGCGTTGCTTGTCGGATATCCGCCGCACTCCTGCTCGATGCAGGTCTTGACCTCGGCGCAGCTGCAGAACTTGTAGCACATGAGAGCGCTCCATTCGGTGCAGTTCGAATTGCAGAATGCCTGTGCTGTCCCTGCTTCGTAGAGTGACTCGCCTGCGCTGTCCTTGATTTCGCCGCAGTCTACGAACTCCTTCGCTTCGCAGATCTCGTACTGGTCGATGTTGCCGTTTCCGCATGTAAGGTGGGTCTTGCACGCATCTGTCTGGAATTTGCAGTGCTCGTTGATGCACTCCTCGGAAAGCGCCGAACCGGAGCAGTGCTCGTCAAGACAAGCCTTCATCGTGTCGTATTTTGTCTTTGCCGGAACAGATGTTTTTGAAAGGCAGTTCTGCTCGCATTCAGAATCGGAACATGCCTGAACGCACTCGAAAGCCTGGTAGCAGGTGAGAGCGTTGATGTCTATGCAGGAGTAGGTGTCCCAGCCGTCGCAGGTTTTGTTGCAGACAGCATCGTTGATCGGCTGCCAGGTTTTATCTTCCGTGCTGAGCTCCTGACAGGGCTTCGTCTCCTTCTCTTCGCAGATCTCGCCATCGTCGATCTTGCCGTTTCCGCACCTTTCAAGAGGGAAGCAGGCATAGTATTCGTCGTAGCAGCTCGAACTCAGGCAGTTGCTGTCGGCAAGACCGCCGCACGCAGATGCACAGCTTTCAAGAGCCGCAAGAAGAGCCGCTCCCTGTTCCGTAGCAGCCTCTTTGCAGGCATTGATGCAGGATTCGTCACTGCACTTGAGGATACATTCGACTGTCTGAGCACATGTTCTGATCTTTCCGCCGGAAGAGCAGTCTTCGGGAGTCCATCCGCGGCAGTCGCGTCTGCATCTCGACTGACCGACAGGCGTGCTTGCCGAAAGCTCGGAGCAGTCCTTGAGCTGTCCCTGTTCACAGATCTCGCCGGCATCGATCGTGCCGTTTCCGCACTTGTCGTTCGGGTCACGCGGTTTGCAGTTTGTAGTATCGAGAGCCGTGCAGTCGCTGTTGCAGACAGCCTCGAACTCAGGATAGAAGTGACCGGCATCGGCACACGCGATATTTCCGTCGCAGACTTCGCCGTCATCGACTTTGCCGTCTCCGCAGCGCGGTCCGTTGTTTCCTTCGCCGCCGTTTCCTCCGTTGCTGCTGGAGCCGCAGGCGATAAAAGTAAGTGTCGCCAAAACAGCGACCGTCAGAATGAGAATTTTTTTCATAGTTGCCTCCAAAAAAATAAAACGAGAGATTTTATTGAGAAATTTTTTTTAATACATTTTTCTTATTTCGATTCCGCTCAAATAAAACTTCAGGATCTCTCTGTGATCCTTCCCCTGAGCCGCCATACCAGCCATTCCCCACTGGCAGACCCCGACTCCGTGCCCGGCGCCTTTCCCCTGGAAAATCAGCGTGTTGCCGTTTTTCTGAACGGTAAAGTCGTTAGACCAGACGACCGAAAAGCCGACAAGTTCGCGGAATTTGTTGACTGGTATTTTTCTGCCGTTGACGACAACATTTTTTACCCGCGTCCTGCCGCGCTCCGCCTTTATCGACTTTATTCCGCCTGAGATGCCGGCAGGAGCCAGTTTTTTTGCGACATCCGCCGCGTCAAGCTTCCGGGTCCAGCGGTAAAGCGACGACTTCCGGCAGTACGGACACGCCTTTTCCTTCAGGTGGGGTTCATCCTTGCCCCAAACCTCGGCTGAACTCGAAATCGTGCCGCCGCAGGTCGAATGGAAGTAGATCTTCGCGGGATTAGAGCCGATCGTTATGACCTCGCCCTTTGTCTCGTCGACAGCTCTGTTCGACGAAAGATCCTCCCTGCCGAGACCTCCGTAGACCTGATCCAGGACTGACGGAGCAAGATCGAAAAGCCTGCTCCGCGGGTTGAACATCTTCTGGTAGACGGCAAATGTCCTCGCAAGAACCGCCTGAGTCTTTTTCGCCTCGAGCGGCCAGGAGGGGATCGCCTCCTTGTTGATGACGCCGCGGACGTAATCTTCGATCCCGAGCTCGTTGACGACCGTCAGCCTGCCGTTCTCAAGAAAGACTTCGACTTCGCCGCGGAGCATCGTCGTCCCGACCTTCAGCGGCAGCAGACTCGAACGGAGACGGATCGGACCGCGCCCGAATTTCATTCCGGAAATAGAGATCCCGCCATCCCTGACGGCAAGCTCGTATGCGCCCTGGATCTGACCGATCACACTGCCGTCAGAGGCAAGGACATCGGCGTCTCCCGAGAGAGCGACCGAATCCACATCGACCTTTATGCCGATACGGAGCGTCGGAGAAAAGCTCCCCGCAAGTCCTGATTCATCGAGCAAATCATCGAAATTGTCAGCAAAACAGGGAGAGAGGAGTGTGAGAAAAAAAATGAAAAACAGAACTCTGGCGGGTGAAAAACTCATCCGGCGCCTATATCATGTTGTATTTCACCTTGTATTCGTTGATCGCCTTGTGAAGCGCCTCTGCCGCAAGATTCGAGCAGTGCATTTTGCTTGCCGGAAGACCGCCGAGCTCGTCAGCGACCTGCTCGCGTGTGACTTTGAGCGCATCTTCGATGTTCATGCCCTTGACCATCTCTGTCGTCATCGACGAAGTAGCGATCGCAGCGCCGCACCCGAAGGTCTGGAAGGAGATGTCCTCGATGATGCCGTCCGGGTTTATGCGAAGAAAAATCTTAATAATATCGCCGCATTGAGCGTTGCCAACCTCAGCAACTGCGTTTGCGTTGTCGATCTTTCCGACGTTTCTCGGATGCATGAAGTGTTCCATAACTTTTTCAGTGTAATTGATCATAAGTATCTCCCTCAGTCAGTTAGTTTTTCTGTTTTGCCAAAAATTCGTCATAGACCGGCGAAAAGCTGCGGAGCTGTTCGGCAGTCTGCTTCATTACTTCGACCGTATAGTCGATATCCTCAAGGTTCGCCGACTTTCCAAGCGAAAACCTTATGCTCGAGTGCGCCTCTTCAGGATCGCCGTTGAGCGCCATGATGACGTGGCTTGCCTGAAGGTTGCTCGAAGAGCACGCGGAGCCGGTCGAAACCGAGATCCCGCTGAGGTCGAGCTTCAGCAGGATGCCCTCTCCCTCGATGAATCTGAACGAAATGTTCGTGAGCGTCGGGACTCTGTTCGAAGGGTCTCCGACAACACGGGTGAAAGGTATTTCTGCCAGGATGCGGCTTTCGAGACGGTCACGCAGTTCAGAGATCCTCTTCATTTCGGTGGGAAGCTCCCTGACCGCAAGTTCGATCGCCTTGCCCATGCCGACGATCCCGACAACGTTTTCGGTGCCCGGACGCCTCGTCATCTCCTGGTGTCCGCCGGTAAGAAGCGGCTTCAAAACTCTTCCGCGTTTGACAAAAAGCGCACCGGAACCCTTGAGTCCGTAGAATTTGTGCGCCGAAATCGTCAGGAAGTCGCAGCCGATCTTTTTGACATCGACCGGGATCTTGCCTACTGCCTGGACAGCGTCAACGTGGTGCAGTATGTTGTGCTCGTGGGCGATTTTCGAAATATCTTCAACCGGATAGATGTTCCCGATCTCGTTGTTGACCATCATCGTCGAGATCAGTCCCGTCGTCGGTCTGATCGCCGCACGGAGATCGTCGAGGCTGAGCCTCCCCAGGCTGTCGACCGGCAGATAGGTGACCTCGAAACCCTCCTTTTCGAGCGCATTTGCGGTGTTCAGCACACTCGGATGCTCGACGGAGGTGATGATTATATGCTTTTTATCGGTGTT
Source organism: bacterium (assembly GCA_017615095.1). GTDB lineage: Bacteria > UBP6 > UBA1177 > UBA1177 > UBA1177 > UBA1177. The sequence continues at coordinate 25,720 of JAGAAT010000020.1, read as the reverse complement.
TTTACCGAGACCCAGCGTGTAGCCGCGCAGAACCGTGTTGTTGCCCTCGCTTGCACACGAGTTGAAGAAGATTTCACGCGCATCGGCGTTGATGGCGTCTGCGACCTGCTGCCTTGCGTTTTCGACAGCCGTTTTAACGATCCGACCGTCCTTGTGACGACTCGACGGATTACCGCCGAACTCAGTCAGAAACGGCATGATCGCTTCGACGACTTCTGGTCTTACCGGAGTGGTCGCGCTGTTGTCGAGATATACCCTGTGTTCCATATAAAAACGAACCTCGCAAAAATAATAACGCGGTAATTTATAGTCACCCGTTCACTTTGTCAATCGAGAACCCCCCTTTTTTATTTTTTTAAAGTTGTAAAATCTATTTAGGTTGATTTTTTGCGGCTTATCTCTAGAATCTGCCAGCTTAGTTTTGATAAAGGAGGGTATTATGAAGAGTTTCAGATTCCTGTCAATTACGTTTTTAGCGCTCTTGTTTGCAGTCGCGTGCGGCGGCGGCGCCCTTGACCTCAACGACCAAAGAGGCGAAAATCCAGATGAAAATCAACAAGATACAGATTCAGATTCCGACATGACCGATTCAGGCGATGATTCAGATTCTTCCGACTCGGGAGATTCCGTAACGGACACCGGCGATTCCGGTACCGACACCGGCGATTCGGGCGAACACCCCGATTCCGGCGACACACTCACGGACGGCGACACGCCTTCGGACAACGATCCGGACGGAGACCCGACCGGTCCTGACGACGAACCGCAACCGGCGACTCCGGAAGAGATCTGTCTTTCGGAAAACGGCACGTTCCATGACGACGGGACATGCACAAGGGAGTTCGAATGCGGGAACCTTCCGGCTCTTGCCGAGTGGAACATCAGCGGAACGACGACGCAGCACTACGATTTTGAGACAGGTGCGTGGGAACTTGTCACGCCCGCGGAATACGACGACAGCGAAAATCCCGGACCGTGCACCTACAAGTGCGAGGAGGGCACCATTCGTGAGGGTAGCGAGTGCAAAAACCTCTGCGCTGCAAAGTTCAACGGTGAAGATTCGTACATTTTCCTCGATAACGACCCGAGGAGCATCTTCGATTCAGACATGGGCAGCACCTGGACGATCGAATTCTGGTACAAGCAGGAGACTGCTCCCGAAAAGTCTAATTCCGCAGCTCCGGTTTTAAGAAGAGGCGGCAGCAGTGTGATGACTCCGACTTTCGGTTTTTATCCGATCCAGAAATACACTCAGCAGACATCACCCATCCAGCAGGATGTCTACGGCTATCTGAGAAATTCTTTTCAGACAACATACTCATACAAGGATAACCAGTGGAGCCAGCAGACCCAAACCAAGGAACTGAGTTACAGTTTCGAGTACCAGCAGTTGGAAAACCTCTACGAAAACGAGTGGGTACACGTTGCCGTCACGGGAGAATCCACGCAGTTCCAGCAGAACTGGCAGAACAAGGCAAAACTTGTCCTTAAGCTCTATGTCAACGGCGTATATCTCGGCGAAGAGGACGGCAGCGGGAATATCGATGCAGTTTCGACGATCTCGCTTAAATCTATGGATGACGGTCTTTACATCGGTGCAAACCTCAAGTATTCGCTTTATTTCTCAGGACTTGTAAGTGGTCTGAGGATTTCCGACGAGATCGTTTACAACGGAGACTTCACGCCGAGCTACAACCTCGACGCAGCAGAATCCACTCTTGAGTCGTGGAAGTTCGACCGCGGTCAAATCGTCAAAGCGGTAGCCGGAGAGACCGTTTCCGAGTCCGATATCCACAATGTCGAATGGTCAACGGACTGCCCCGGACAGGACTAAATGCAAAAAACATGTTGAATAATTCATTTTTTTAACCTTTGTAGGAGACAATTAAAGATGGTTGCTATCACGAAAAAAAGACTTGAGCAGTTGAGAAACTTGATGAAGGGAAACAAAATTTCCGCGTACATCATTCCCAGCGATGATCCGCACCAGAGCGAATACGTTGCGCCGCGTTGGAAATCCAGAGAGTGGATCAGCGGTTTTACCGGTTCGGCGGGCACGGTTGTCGTCACAGCGACAGAGGCCGGACTTTGGACAGACGGACGTTACTTCCTTCAAGCTGAGGAACAGCTCAAGGATAGCACGATAACGCTTTTCAAGATGGGGCTCCCCGAGACTGTCGGCTACAAAGAATGGATCGCCTCCAAGATCGGCAAGAAGGGTGTCGTCGGCTTTGACGCATCTGTCATGTCCGTACGTTCGGTCGAAGAGATGAAGGAATTTTTCGCACCCAGGAACATCTCTGTCCAGCCGGGCGAAGACCTCATCGGCAAGATATGGAAAGACCGTCCCGCATTCCCGAACCAGAGAGCGGCTCTCTATCCCGAGGAGTTTTCTGGCAAAAGCACGAGCGACAAGCTTGCCGAGCTTCGTGCCGAGATGAGGAAAAACGGCGTTGACTACCACCTTTTCGCAGCTCTTGACGACATCGCATGGCTCTTCAACATCCGCGGCAAGGATATCGAGTGCAACCCGGTCGCTATGTGCTTCGCGCTTGTCGGCAAAAGCACAGCCGAGCTCTTCATCAAAAAGAACAAACTCGTCAAAAAGGATCTCACCGAACTTGGAAAACAGGGCGTAACTGTCAAGGAATACGACAAAATTTACGAAGCGCTCAAGGGCATCCCCTCCGGCAAGGTCTTCCTCGATCCGGACAGAGTCTCCCAGAGCCTGCTTGAAGCCGTAAGCAAAAAGGCAAGGGCTGTCTACGGCACGAACATGACACAGATTATGAAGGCTGTCAAAAACGAATGTGAAATCAACAACATAAAAGAAGCTCACAGGATCGACGGTATCGCTATGGTCAAGTTCCTTTACTGGCTTGACACGACCATCGGCAAAGAGGAGATCACCGAAATTTCGGCATCCGACAAGCTTGAAGAGATCAGAAAAGAGGTCGGCGGAGACAACTTCGTCGGACTCAGCTTCGAGACGATCTCAGGATACGGCAAGCACGGCGCGATCATCCACTATTCGGCTACTCCTGAAACCAACGCGACTCTGAAACCGGAAGGGCTTTACCTCGTTGACAGCGGCGCTCAGTATCTCTACGGCACCACGGACATCACGAGAACAGTTGCCCTCGGTCACCTCACCGAGGAGATGAAACGCAACTTCACACTCGTTCTGAAAGGTCACATCAGACTTGCGATGGTACAGTTCCCGCAGGGCTTCACGACTGGCGGCCACATCGACGCGATCGCAAGGATGGCGCTCTGGCAGCACGGTCTCAACTACAACCACGGGACAGGTCACGGCGTCGGAGCATACCTCAATGTCCATGAAGGTCCGATGAGCATTTCACCCCGCGGGACAACGACAAAGATCGTCCCCGGCATGGTAATGTCGAACGAGCCCGGATACTACGAGCCTGAAAAATACGGCATCAGGATCGAAAACCTCGTCCTCTCCGTTCCGCGCGAAGAGACCCAGTGGGGCAAGTTCGTAGGCTTCGAAAACCTTACGCTCTGCCCGATCGACAGACGTGCCATCAACGTCATGTTCCTCGATTACGACGAGGTCGCTTACCTCGATGAATATCACAAACACGTCTACGAGATGCTTGCTCCGAACCTTACAAAGGAGGAGGCTGAGTGGCTCAAGGATATGACCCGTCCTCTGGTGTAAGTCGTTGAAACCGACTCTCCGCGCCCTTTTCACAACTTTTTCAGGTGACAAATGATTCAAGAGTGGAATTCCATAATCGACTGGATCGGCGAAAAGTCCCTCTCAGCCTACGGAAGGGCGAACCTTCACAAGATCGACCGGCTCTCCAGAGCTGACGCCGAGGCAGAGTTCGAGCTCATCCGCGAGGTCTCCGGCTTTACGGATGATCTGCGCAGGCTCTTCTCCTTCAACCTCGATCCTGTCGTCGCGATCGCCGAAATGTTCGAACAGAACGAGCCGCTTGAGGCGATCAACTACCGGACAATCGCCGACTTTCTCGGTTTTGTCCGCAGAGCAGGCGAGGATATAAAAAGGTACGGCTTCGCTCCGAAAATGGAGCGCGAATTCGACTTCGAGTTCAACATCAGCCTCGAAATGACCATCAAACAGGCGGTCAACGAAAAGGGCGAGGTCAACTCGAACGCAAGCCCCGAGCTGGCAAAGATCAGAAAGCAGCTCGCAGACACGCACCGACACATCGGCAGCGAAATCAAGAAGATGATCCTGAGCCCGGAGTACAGCGGCTATTTGCAGGAGGATTGGTTCACTATCCGCGAAGACAGGTACGTCCTGCCCTTCAAATCGAACTTCAAGCGGACGATGAAAGGGGTGATCCACAACTACAGCCGGACAGGACAGACCGCCTTTCTGGAGCCGTTACCGCTCATCGAACACAACAACTCGCTTTCGCTTCTCGCGGCACGCGAACTGGAAGAAATAATCCGTATTTTAAAGGAGTTGAGAGGGCTGCTTTTCAGAAGTTACGACTACTTCAAGCACTGCCTTGAGGTCGCTGTCCACATGGAAAACGTCCTGACGAAGTACAGCTGGATGCGCGAAAACGGATGCGCGATCCCTGAGTTTTCGGACGGCACGATGCGGCTTGAGGCAGCCTGGTATCCGCCGGTTTTCCTCTCCGAGCGGGAAAAGCTCGTGAAAAACGACTTCCTCTTTTCGGATGATGAAAAGATCATGGTTATCAGCGGTCCTAACGCCGGCGGAAAGACCGTCTCGCTGAAGAGCGTCGCAACTGCGGCAGAGCTCTCTGTGCGCGGGTTCCCCGTTCCGGCAAAACACGCAAAACTGCCCTATTTTACTAAAGTTTTTGTCATACTCGGAGACAACCAGGATGCCTTTTCCGGCGAATCGAGCTTTTCAAGCCACCTCAAGCTTCTGAGCGACACGGCGAAGGAGGTCAGAAACACGGATCTCGTCCTTATCGACGAGATCGGCACCGGGACAGACCCGCTTCAGGGGGGGGCGATCGCAAGGGCATACCTTGAATTTATAGCCGACAAAAACTGCTTTGCCGTCGTCACCAGCCACCTTGCCGAGGTAAAGTCGATAGCCCTCGAAAACCGCAAATTCATTCCGGTCGCGATGGGTTTCGACGAGGCTACGGACCGTCCGACCTACCGCTTCTCCTACAACATCGTAGGTTCGAGCAACGCCCTTTCGCTTGTCAAAAAGATCGATTTCCCTCAGGAATTTGTCGAAAAGCTCGAGAAGCTCCTGCTTGCGAAGGAGACCGACATCGAGCCGCTGATCAACCGTCTGCACCGCAAGGAGCTTGAACTGGACGAGCTGACGCACGAGGTCGAAGAACTGAAAGCGCGGACAGCCGCGGAACATGCCGAGGTGCTGACTCTGCGCGAAAGCCTGGCTCAGAAAGAGAGGCAGTTCGAGGCAGAAAAGCTCGGGATCCTGAAACAGCTTTACGAGACGGAGGAGCGTGAATTGAAGAAAAAAATCGGTGAAAGCAACGTAAAGGAGGCGCAGCAGCGGATAGCGCTGATAAAAAAAGAGAAAGAGACTCTTCAGGATGCGATAAACCGTCAGAAGGCGGCACTCGACACGAAGGAGGGGGAAAAGCTCGCCGACGTTCTGAGCCGCGTCGAGTTCGGGAAGACGGTCGTTTACGACAAGCTCCTCAAGCTCGAAGGGATCCTGCAGCGCGTGAAGGGCGACAAGGCAGAATATATCGTCAAGGGCAAACAGCTCGTATCGCCGACAGAGCGGATGATCGTTGTCGATTTTGCTCCGGCGGTCAAGGCAAAAGCCGTAAAAAACGCCGTAAATTCGAAAGCTTATGACGTTTGTGACGTCCGCGGGATGTTTACGGAAGAGGCTGGAGTCAAGATCGAAAAGGCTGTTGACACGGCATTTGCGGGCGGCTCGATAAGTCTCACGATAGTCCACGGTATAGGCGGAGGAAAACTTAAAAAGTTCGTCCGTGAGTTCCTTGCCGAACTTGCAAAGCGCTACGAATTTTCCTTTGCTCCGGGAGGTGTCGAGGAGGGCGGCGACGCGGTAACGGTGGTAAAATTTTGAAAAATGCACCGGTTTTTTGACTAAATGTCTCTTTTCCTTAAATTGATTTGTTTTACATAATATGGAGGAAATGATGGAACAAAATCAGGAACAATTCAAAGGGATTCCGGAGAATGCCTTTCGCGAGCTGAAAGAGGGCGAAGTTTTCGAGCCTCTGATGTCTCCGCAGAAAAACTACCCTGAGATCACCGGCTGGTCGGTAGTCTGGGGTTTGGTCATGGCGGTCGTCTTCTCCGCAGCGGCAGCTTATCTCGGTCTCAAAATCGGTCAGGTCTTCGAGGCGGCGATCCCCATCGCGATCATCGCAGTCGGACTTTCGACACTTTTCAAACGCAAGAACTCACTCGGCGAAAACGTCATCATCCAGTCGATCGGCGCCTGCTCAGGTGTCATCGTAGCCGGTGCGATCTTTACGCTGCCTGCACTCTACATTTTGCAGGACAAGTACCCGGAAATTCAAGTGAATTTCATGCAGATCTTCTTTTCGTCGCTCTTCGGCGGATTCCTCGGGATCCTCTTCCTGATCCCCTTCCGCAAGTACTTTGTCGCAGACATGCACGGAAAGTACCCCTTCCCTGAAGCAACTGCGACTACACAGGTCCTTGTCAGCGGCGCAAAGGGCGGAAATCAGGCTAAAATCCTCCTGATCGCAGGTCTTATCGGCGGAGTTTACGACTTCATAATCGCAACTTTCGGTGCATGGGCTGAAACGATAACGACACGTCTTGTCGGCGCAGGTCAGGCACTTGCGGACAAGTACAAACTCGTCTTCAAGCTCAACACAGGCGCAGCTGTCATGGGTCTCGGATATATCGTCGGGCTTGAGTACGCAGCAATAATCTGTGCCGGCTCCTTTGTCGGCTGGTTCGTGCTGATCCCGATAATCGCATACTTTGCTCCCGGCATGACAGGTCCGGTCGGAGCAAACATCACGATGACACTCGGTCAAATGTCGGCTGAGCAGATTTTCGCCAACTACATCCGTCCGATAGGCATCGGCGGCATCGCTATGGCGGGCATGGTCGGCATCTGGCGCTCGAAGGGGATCATCCTTCAGGCTTTCGGTCTGGCAGCAAGGGAACTCGGCGGCAAGGGTGACTCCAAGAAGAGTGAAGTCCTCCGCACACAGAAGGATATCTCCATGAAAATACTGGCGATAGGCGTCGTTGTGATGACGATCCTCGTCTTCGTATTCTTCAGGATGGGAGTTGTTTCCAACATCGTTCATGCACTCGTCGGACTCGGCGTAGTAATGATCATCGCCTTCCTTTTCACGACAGTCGCAGCAAACGCTATAGCGATCGTCGGCTCCAACCCCGTCTCCGGCATGACGCTGATGACGCTCATCATCGCGTCGCTCATCATGGTTTCGGTAGGTCTTAACGGCACATCGGGAATGGTTGCGGCGCTCGTGATCGGCGGCGTTGTCTGCACAGCGCTTTCAACTGCCGGCGGCTTCATCACCGACCTCAAGATCGGCTACTGGCTCGGCAACTCGCCCTACAAACAGGAATCCTGGAAGTTCCTCGGCGTCCTCGTTTCGGCGGCAACAGTCGGCGGTGTCATCATGGTCCTCAACAAGACCTACGGCTTCACCGGCGACAACGCACTCGTTGCCCCGCAGGCTAACGCGATGGCTGCCGTCATCGAGCCGATGATGTCGGGTCAGGCAGCTCCGTGGATGCTCTACGGCGCAGGAGCCGCTCTGGCACTTGTGCTGACCTCGATCGGCGTACCGGCACTCGCATTTGCGCTCGGAATGTTCATCCCGCTCGATCTCAACACCCCGATCCTTGTCGGAGGTCTCATTTCCCACTTCGTAACGCACCGCTCGAAAGATGCGAAGCTCAACAACGCACGTCAGGAGCAGGGCACCCTCATCGCCTCCGGTTTCATTGCCGGCGGAGCTCTGATGGGCGTTCTTTCGGCGATCCTCAAGTTCGCCGGGATCAACTGGTTCATGGAAAAATGGGCTGATTCGAACGGCGCACAGTGGCTCGGTATCGTCATGTTCCTCGCGCTCTGCGGCTACATGGCTTGGCACACACTTAAAGCCAAAGTTGAGGAATAACAAAGATTTTTGGAGATTCAGATGATTCACTGGCTTCAAGAGAGCCTGAAAAACGGCGATTTCTTTTTTTACATCATACCCGGGCTGCTCCTTATCCTGCTGCTCGTAGCGATTTTCATACCCGACAAGAAGAAGCGCGGGGAAAAGGACAAAAACGAACTTGACGAGCTGGTCGATGCCGGCAAAAAGCTTCAGGAGGAGTCGGAACCTGTCGAACAGGCAGAGGAAACCGACGACGAAGAGGAGGCGTTCAAGCCGATGCCGGCTCCTCAACCCGAACCCGAGCCTGCATCTGTAGAGACGTCCCCTGAAACGTCTCCTGAACCGGAAAAGCCCGCGGAACCCGAGCCCGAACCCGCATCTGTAGAGACGTCTCCTGAAACGTCTCCTGAACCGGAAAAACCAACGGAACCCGAGCCCGAACCTGAACCTGTAGAGACGTCACCTGAAACGTCTCCTGAACCGGAAAAACCTGCGGAACCCGAGCCCGAACCCGCACCCGTAGAGACGTCACCTGAGACGTCTCCTGAACCGGAAAAACCCGCAGAACCTGAACCTGAACCCGAACCGGAACCCGCGGCTACCATCCAGAGCGGTCTCCAGAAGACACGCGGCGGCTTCATTTCGAAGCTTCTCGGACTCTTCAAAAGCAATGTTGTCACAGACGACCTTATCGACGAACTCGAGGAGATCCTCTACACCGCCGATATGGGCACGACTACCGTCGGCTGGCTTATGGATCTTGTCAACAAGAACCGCGCAAACTTCAAAAGCGGCGACGATGTCAAACGCTTCCTGAAGGAGCAGATCAAAGAGGTCCTTGTCAAAAACCATAAGGATTTCCCTGAATTGCGTGAGAAACCGATGGTATTCCTCATGGTCGGCGTCAACGGCGCCGGCAAGACGACAACGATAGGCAAACTCGCCCACAAGTACATCGCAAAGGGCAAAGTCCCGATGCTTGCGGCGGGCGACACCTTCCGTGCGGCAGCGGTCGAACAGCTCAAGGTCTGGGGCGAGCGCAACAACTGCACAGTCATCAGCGACAAGGACGGAGCCGATCCGGCATCGGTTGCCTACAACGCGGTCAACAGCGCACTCAGCAAGAATGTCGACGTGCTTCTGATCGACACGGCAGGCAGGCTCCAGAACCGCAAAAACCTGATGGATGAGCTCGGAAAGGTCAACCGCGTCATCGGCAAGGCATACCCGGGAGCACCGCACGAAACCATCATCGTCATTGACGCGAACAACGGACAGAACGCGCTCAGCCAGGCGAGAGAGTTCAGCCAGGCTGTCAATGTCACCGGGATCATCGTAACGAAGCTCGACGGCTCAGCGAAGGGCGGAGTCCTCATCGGCATCTCGAAGGAGCTCGGACTCCCGATCTACCTGGTCGGTGTCGGCGAAAAAATCGGTGATCTCCAGCGCTTCGACCCGAACGAATTTGTTGAGGCATTATTTGAATAAACGTATGGATTTATTGATTTTTTAGGAGTTTATCATGGAAAATAAAAAGGCTGTTGCAATTCTTTGTTCCGGCGGTCCGGCACCCGGTATAAACACCGTCGTCTGCACCGTCGCCAAGGTTTTTCTGAAGGAAAACTGGCGTGTTATCGGCATCAACTACGGCACGAAGACGCTCTTCACCGACAAAGTCGACTGCATCGACATCGATTTCGACCTTGCCGACCACTACTTCAACCGTGGCGGATCCTTCCTTAAAATGAGCCGCTACAAACCGAAAGACAGCGAATTCAAAGCAGATTTCTTCATCAAAAACAATGTTGAGCTGCTCGTCACGATCGGCGGCGACGACACCGCTTCAACGGCGAACCGCATAACGAAATTCCTCAACGAAAAGAACCTTCCCGTCAGGAACATCCACGTTCCGAAGACGATCGACAACGACCTTCCGCTGCCCGACAAGCTCCCGACATTCGGCTACGAGTCGGCAAAAAGCGAGGGCGTACGCATCGCGACAACGGTCTACGAAGACGCCAGGACAAGCGAAAACTGGTTCGTCGTCTCCTCGATGGGCCGCGAGGCGGGTCACCTTGCATTCGGTATCGGTTCCGCCTGCCACTATCCGATGATCATCATCCCCGAGATGTTCAAAAACGTCGCGGTCACCTTCGACAGGATCATAAAAATGATGGTTTCGTCCATCGTCAAGCGCAAGATCCTGAACATGAACCACGGCGCGATAATGATCAGCGAGGGCGTTTTCCACTTCATGGACGACAGCGAATTTCAGCACACCGGTCTCAAATTCTCCTACGACGAGCACGGTCACCCCGAACTCGGAAAGGTCTCAAAGGCCCATATTTTCAACGTTTTGCTGAGCGACGAACTCGACAGGCTCGGAATAAAGATAAAGTGCCGTCCGGTCGAGATCGGCTATGAAGTCCGCTGCTGCGAACCGACAGCCTTCGACCTCAAATACTGCACGCTGCTCGGTCTCGGCGTCAAAAAACTCTTCGACCGCGGCTCGTCAGGCTGCATCGTCGTCTGCCACAACGACGGCAGAGTCCTTCCGCTCTACCTCGAGGATGTCGAAGATCCAAAGACCGGCAAGATCATCCCGAGACTCGTCGATACAGAGTCTGAGGACTACAAAATGCTGATCGACAACCTCCACTACATCAGAGAGGCAGATTACCGCAAGGCTGCAAAATATCTACAGAATCCGCAGCTTTACGATCTCAAGAACATCCTCAACTGGTAGTTCCGGTCCCTCTCGAAATGAAACCGTACATCGAAAAACTGGTCATCGACCCGGAGTTCAAAGACGCGGGATTCCCGCTTCAGGTCGCCGAAAAACTCGGTCTCAAGCCGCGCTATATGACAAAATCGGAGCTTGTCGCCGAAATCCGTGAAAACCCGGGCGAAGACCTCTTCAAGACTGCAAAAAAGGTGATGTTTTTCACCGAAAACCGCGGCAGGTTCCTGAAAAAATGCCCGGGAAGCAAGGGCGTAGTCTGCTGCAACTACTACACGATCAACAGTGTTTCGGGCTGTCCGTTCGACTGCTCATACTGCATTTTACAGCACTACATCGAAAACAACCCCTTCATAACGGTTTTCCTGAACCGCAGCCGCGCCATCGATGAAATATCCGAATTTGTTAAAGAAAACGGACACATCCGCGTCGGGACAGGAGAGCTTGCGGATTCGCTGGCATTAGATTTTCTGCTTGACGAGAGCGGATTTTTTGTAAGTGAACTGGCAAAACGATCCCTCTTCGACCGCGTTCAGTTCGAATTCAAAACCAAATCGGCGGAGATCGAAAGGCTGCTCGAGGTAAAATCACGTTACCCGGAGGCAGATATCGTTGCCGGATTTTCGATGAACGTACCGCGCTTCAGAGACCTCGAAGAGACCGGGACAGCCACGATCGGAGAGAGACTTTCGGCTGCGCTCCGCCTCCAGAAAGCCGGGGTAAAAGTCGCGATCCACTTCGACCCGATACTTATGCTCGACTCCCTCTTCGACGAGTACATGGAACTCATCAAAACGATTTTCACGACACTGCAACCGTCTGAAATCGCCTGGATCAGCATGGGAGGATTCCGCCACACGCTGGCTCTCACCGAAACGATCCAGAGGCGGATGCCCGGCAGCTTTCTCTTCCGCGGAGAGATGTTCCCCTCCGACACAGACAACAAACTGAGGTACCTTGCACCGGTCAGACGGCGCTTCTACAAGGCATTCTTCGACAGGATCTCAAGCTTCTTCGACGGAAATCCGCCGCTCTACATGTGCATGGAAAAGGCATTCATGTGGAACGACACAGGAATGAAGCCGATCGAAAACGTCTTCGGCGCTAATCGTTGAATTTCAGAGTGATATCAGCGTATTTGTTGATTTTACGGATCTTGACGCCTGCCTGCTCGAGCAGCAGTTTCGACGCCTTCACGCTGTCGGTATCGAAATATTTGTCTGAAAGATAGACGATCTCCTTTATCCCCGACTGGATTATTGCCTTTGCACATTCGTTGCACGGGAAAAGCGCGACGTAAATCGTGCAGCCGCGCAGGTTCTGGATCGAATTCAGGATCGCATTCAGCTCGGCATGGACAACAAACGGATACTTCGTGTCAAGAAATCTGCCCTCGCGGTCCCACGGAAGAAGGTTGTCGTCGCAACCCGCCGGAAAACCGTTGTAGCCGACCCCGACGATCCGGTGCTCGCCGTTCACGATGCAGGCTCCGACCTGCGTATTTGGATCCTTCGAGCGCTGCGCACTCAGAAGCGCAACTCCCATAAAATACTGATCCCAGGAGATGTAGTCTGTTCTCTTCGTCATTTTTCCTCGCACTAAAAAAACGCAGAATTTTAGTAAATTTCCGCAGCAAAGCAATTTAGAGTTTCGACAGCCCCGTTATAAAAATTGCCTTTTCATCTCAAACTTCTAATTTTGTGTTCTGTTGAGTTTTTCGGAGGTAAAAATGAACGGAAACTACATTATTGAGGCAATCGGATATGCAGGGTCGGCTCTGGTCCTCATTTCAATGCTGATGACTTCCGTCGTGCGGTTAAGGGCGATAAACACTGTCGGAAGTCTGATTTTTACCGGTTATGCGCTGGCCATTCAATCCTATCCGACAGCGGCGATGAACTTCAGCCTGGCGCTTATCAACATTTACAATTTGGCGAAACTGCTAAAAAACAAGAGAGAATATTCTATTGTTGCGCTTCAGCCCGCCGATTCGTTTGTCACTTATTTCCTGAATTTATACAAAACCGATATAGAAAAGTTTTTCCCTGCGTTCGTCACCCCGGAAAAGTGCGACTGCGTATATCTTGTCTGCCGAGGCACTGAAGCTGCCGGGATCCTTTTGGGGGCGAAAACAGGCGATTCGATCGATGTCAAAATCGATTACGCGACTCCGGTCTACCGAGACTGTTCTGTCGGGAAATACCTTTACAGCTACCTGGCTTCACAGAAATTCAGCGAACTTTCTGCCGAAAATGTTTCGGAAAACCATAAAGACTATCTCGAGAAAATGGGATTTGTCCAGGAAGGCGGACACTTCGTCAAAAAGCTGTAAAAACAGCCGCAACCAGCCTCAAAATTTTCTCCGTTTTTGTAGGAAATCTTGCCTTTCGGCTCTCCTTCGCTATTGTGCATTATCTTCTATTTTTTTAGAGGTGAGAAAGTTCAAACTTTTCAATAGTTTTAGGCTTAAGGAGGCAAACATGGGTCGATTCAGATTTTTCGTCACTTTTTTTCTGATCGTTTTCGGCGTTTTCGCCCTTTCGGCAGCGGAAGAGAATGCGCCCAAAAAGGCGAAGAGCAAACCAAAAACGAATGTTGAAAGCACCTACTCTTTTGCAGAGGAACTTCTCGAGATCCCGATCAAGCCCTTTGTCGCAAACAAACTTACGGAGCAGGAGCTTCTCAATTCAACTCCGCAGCTGCTGAAGCTTTATGAAGCCGCAGTCAATGCAGAAGGTCAGAAAAATGCCGTCCAGAACGCACGCGCAATAGTCAAGGCGTGGAACGATGTTGCAAAAATCACTGACAAAAATCCGTTTTTACAGACTGCGAACACCAGACTTGCCGAATGGAAAACCTGCACAGATCTCCTCAAAGCACATCAGGACAGTCTGGACAAAATAAAAACCCTGATTTCGAGTACGCTTCTCACGGACGAGCAGAAAACGAATATAGTCATGCAGCATCTGAGTGAATTCGGTCTCTCTTTCGGAACACAGGAAGTTATCGATTTGGTCAACAAAACCGCGATCCAGAGCAGTGAAGCCTTCAAGGCAAAGGTAAAGGAGACAAAACAGAAACGCTGCGAACACAACTCCGGAAAAGACTGCTTTGAATGCGGAAGGGATTTTGTAACGGTCGAGTATGAAAAACTCATGCTTTTCAATGAGTCCTGCAACCTCAAATATCAGCCCGGATGCGACGAAGTCAATAAAATCAAGGCTGCGAAGGATGCGGAAAAGGCAAAACTCGCTGCCGAAGAAAAGCGCAAGGCTGAAGAATTCGCGAAGAGGAGCTTTGCCCTTCAGGACGAACCGATCAACGTTATAAAGCCCTTTGTCCTGGGAATGATCAACGAACAGGACATCCTGACCGCAGATCCGAAAGTTCTGAAAATGTTTGAGGATACTGTCAACAAAGAAAAACAGCCCAATGTCGTAGCAACACCCGGCGCAATGATAATCGCCTGGGAAGAAATAACGAAAATCACAGAGAAAAATCCGTTCCAGCAAATCGCTGCCGCAAGGCTTGCAGAATGGAGGACCTGCCTCGAAAAATTGGAAAAATATGAAGCAAAAATCGCCGAACTGAATAAAGTCGAGACAGACAATTCGCTTCCGGCAAATTACAAAGCCGCTTACGCAGTGAATTATCTGAACGATTTCGGAGTCTCATTCGGCACGACAGACGTTGTCAAAGCTACTGTTTATCTGGAGTTCAACGAAGTTCTTGCCACAAAAATCAAGGATACGAGAAAACAGCGCTGCGACCTCAAATCCGCCGGTGACTGCCATACTTACGGACTTAAACACTCTGCAAACGAAGAAGAAAAGGCTGCTTACCTCAAAAAGGCGTGCGAACTCGGCAGAAAGCAGGCGTGCCCGGGCAATCAGCAGCAAAACATCGCTGAAGCCCCGGTCGAAAACGCTCAACCGCAGGTTGCAGAACAACCGAAAAAATCTGAAAAGAAACCTGCCGAAGAGGACAAGTTCAAAGAGGAACTCAACAAGGCAGGAAGGAAAAAACGCATCGCGATCGCAACCTCGACACTTGTTACAGGCACTGTCCTCGCCGTTTTAGGCGGAGTATCACTCTACGGAATGAGCAAAGCCAAAAAAGACCGCGATACCTATTATGACTGGTACTATTACAGTGTAACCCAGGAAGAAATGGACTATTACCGCCAAAAAACGCTGGATAAGGATAAAGAACGTAAAACCTTCAGGACTCTGGGCGGAGTCGGGATCGGCATCGGAGCCGCTTTGATAGCAACCGGTATCACCTTCTACTGTATCGAATTCGAAGGCGAAAAAGAGGTCAAGAAAAAATACAACGTCTCTTTCGGCGCAAATCCGGCTAACAGAACACTTCAGTTCGCACTGAACTGGTAGGGACGCAACCAGCCCCCGTTTTTTAACATTCGTCTTTCTACAAGGAACCGCCATGAAATTCAAGTCTCTGATTTTACTAGCTATTTCACTTCTGATCTTATGCTCGTGCGATGACGCCTTAAAGTTTGAAAATCCGCTTGACGAACACAACCAGTCTAACGAACCCAAAGAGACCGGCACACTGGGCGGAGAATGTTACGGAAATAAAACCTGCAACGAAGGTCTGACCTGCAACAAGGTGACAAATATCTGCGAAAAAGCTGCGGATGTTTCGGACTCAGGCAACACCGCGCCGGATTCAGGGGATACAGGACCGGATTCAGGGGATACAGGACCGGATTCAGGAGACACCGGACCTGACAGCGGCGATACAGAGCCGCCGGCAGCCTGCAAGCTTGATGCAGCTTATGCAACAAGCGATGCCGAAGCCTATTTCGCATTCAAAGGAATAGGCGAAATCAACAGCATGAATGTTCAGGATCCTTCTTGGGTAAACCTGGTAACAGTTGAACTCGTTGGTGTTGAAGGTAAAGACCTTGACTATGCAGACAGCTATTCCTTCTTTATGCAGACAACATTCCAAGACATGCCGGCTGTCAAACTTCAGGCAATGGGTGATCCGGACATGAGCTCCGGCAGATTTACAGCTGTTGGTGTGGCATTCATTCCGATCGAGTACATCGACTACATGAAGGAGACAGAGAGTTATTACCTTGACCAGGCACCGATCGTACAGATCTTCGACCTTGCTTTCTCTGCTGACGATGCTTACTGGCAACAGTGTCAGATTGCTGCAAACAAGGTTGACGAGAGCGGCCTGATCGCACTCGGCATGATGCAGATCTGCTATGACAAAAACGAAGTGTTCGCTGCCGGCGAGACCTTCAAACTTTCGATGGCGGCAGAGCTTGCAGTCGGAGAGGATCTTTTAGAGTTTTATGATACCGAAAGTTTAGAAGATCTTTGCGTCTGCTACGAGATGAACAGCGGAGAAGAGATCGACTGCTCAGTTATGAATCCGTGCAGATACGGCGACCCGTGCATCGGTGTTGCAAATTCAACAAGAGAGTGCATAGAAACCGGAAATACGACCTACACCTGCGAATGCATTGCAGGCTCTGAATGGAACGGAACAGAGTGCGCTGTCGATCCCTCGAACCCGCCTGAATGCAGCCCGGCAGGCGCGATGCCGTGCTATGACCCGTCAACAGGTCTCACATGGTCTGCAAAAACATCGGATACTATGGATTTTTACAGTGCTGTTTCATACTGCGACGGTCTTTACGAAAACGGATTGGACGGCTGGCATCTGCCGAATATCGATGAATTGAAGACTCTTTTGATAGCAGACAGAGTAACAGAAAACTGTCAGGTAAGCGAAGTAAACAACTGTTTGTCCTTCCATAGCTGCTGGACTTGTAACACCTGCACACAGACAGGTACACAATATTCAGGCGATATATACTGTTCAGATTCAGGTCCATCATACAGCGACGGCAGATACAGCAAACTCGGAGACACCGGATATTTATGGTCTAACTCATTGTCTACAGATACTTCAAATACGATATGGTTTGTGGATTTTGATCTCGGCTTATTGAGCGGCACAGGTCCTTACAATTACTATAACCCTGTCCGTTGTGTCAGGTAGTATAGGATTTTAATTTTTTGAGGTTCACAATGAAATTCAAATCGTTGATTTTATTAGCAATCCCGTTTTTGATTCTCTGTTCCTGCAATGACCCGGTAAAGTTTGAAAACTCCGGCGACCACAACAATACAGAGGCAGAAACCGGCGCGCTGGGCGGCAAGTGCTACCCCAACCAGACCTGCGACAAAGGGTTGATCTGCGATGAAGAAAGCGGCACCTGCATGAAAGACCCTGAAGCTCAGGGTGACACCGGCACGCCTGTCGATTCAGACAACATCCAGCCGGGCGATACGGGCGATCCGGCAGCCGATTCAGGCGACTCGAACCCGCCGGACTCGGGCGATACCAACCCGACGGATACCGGTAACATCGAGCCGACAGATACCGGCAGCGTAGAGCCCACCGACACAGGCGACAGCGCACCTGACGAGGATTCCGAAGATATAGATCCGCGGTACGAGTGCACTCCAGGGAAAAAGCAGACCTGTGAATATCAGGGTCCCGCCGGAACAGAAAATGTAGGACAGTGCAAGGCCGCGGTAAGGACATGCAAAGACGACAAGACCTGGGGACACTGCGAAGGCGAAGTCCTGCCCGTCTACGAAAGCGGAGAAGAGCTCTGCACCAACGGTCTTGACGACGACTGCGACGGTGATGAGGATAATAAAAACGGCTCTTGCAGTTATTTTTGGCAAGATCCGGGACTGCCGGACGAAGATACCGAAAATCCCGGCATCATCGATGTCGGCTACACAGGCGAATACCATGAAGCCTACGAGGTCCCTGATGACGAGAGCGGCTCAGAAACATGCAGCGACACATGTGTGCCGATACAGGCAGAGTGCTTCCCTGCAATAGAAAACGAGTACGAAGCGGGGCTCTGCAACGGTCTTGACGACGACTGCGACGGTGAGGTCGACGAGGGCTGCCCCTGCACGCCCGGTCAGACCCAGCGCTGCTTCCTCGGACCGAGAAACTACCGCGGAGTCGGCACCTGCCGTGACGGAGTTCAGACCTGCATCGTCAACCTCAAGGGAGGAAAGGCTATAACCGGCCGCTGGGGCGCTTGCAAGGGCGGCATATCTCCGCAACAGGATGTCTGCGACTTTGCCGACAACAACTGCAACGGCTGCTCTGACGATCTGCTCTGCTGTGCTCCGCCGATCAACTGCGCCTACAATATCGGTACTGCACTCCCGTTCAGCGACAAGATCATCGACGGCAGTCAGATCTATGACGCAGAACACCGTTTCAACGATGCGGACACTGCGACATGGGAGTGGACGCTCTCTAAAGGTCCCTGCGACATCGTTCTGGACAAGACGAGCTTCGCAGTCAAGGGGGCAAACAACGAAACTGATCTTGCGGGAACAGGTAGCAATACGACGACCGCCTCAGGGGTCGGAATGAAGTTCTTCAAGGTCAACTTCACGCTTTCGGGAAGCTACAGACTTCACCTTAAAGTCACCCGCGGAAACGGTGAAGTCTATGAGTGTGAGTGGATTTTGAGAGTCGTTTCTCAAGGCTTCAGAGTCGAGCTCTGCTGGGATACAACTGGTAATCAGGGCGTCGATCTTGATCTGCACCTTGCGAAGGTCGACACAACGACCAGTTGGAAAAACAACACCGCTTGTTTCTACCAAAACTGCAAAGGAGATCCGACGGCCTCTTCAGGAGGATCATCAGGTGGATCTGCATACAATTGGAATTTAAGCGGATGGGCATATCCTACGACTGGTAATTACAACAGGGACGGAGTTTGGGTCAGCAACTTGAAAAACCCGCGTCTCGATATCGACAACATCCAATCTCCCGGAATCCCGGAAAACATCAACCTCGACAATCCGCTTGACACCGATACCTTCAGGATCGGAGTCAACTACTTCAGCGGCAATCTTCTGACTCATCCTGTAGTCAACGTCTACTGCGGCGGGACACTGAAAGCGACATTCGGTGTAGATCCTCAGGTCAGCAACTTCAACGGAAAAAACAAGCTCTGGAAGGTCGCCGAGGTCCAATGGGTCGGAGATCCAAGCTCCGATGCCTGCGTGATAACACCTAAATTTGATGAAGTAACCGGCTATGTTCTCGGCACAGTCGACACTTACGAGTGGTAGAAAACCGGCTTGAAGTTCGGAGACGGCATTGGTCGGGCTGAAAAAGAAGTTTTTCGACACAGTTGAAAAGAACAGGTTCCTGAAAATCGTCTGGGAAACAGGGTTCGGTTTCTACAACGACGACTGCTTCACCTTCACCGCCGCGATAAGTTTCTACTTCCTCCTGAGCTTCATCCCGTTTCTGATACTGCTGGGCGCATCTGTAGGATATATAGTTGATTACATTAAGGATATCCAGCATCTGACTTCGGAACAGCTTATCTCCTACATCATGGATTCGCTGAATATGGCGATCCCGTTTTTGAGTGAAAAATATGTCTCGAGCGTGGTAGATATCGCAAATTACAAGGCGGGGCTCACGACTGTCGGTCTGATTTCGCTTGCGGTTTCCGCGACGCTCCTTTTTTCTACCCTCCACTACTCTTTTTTCAGAATATTCGGCGGGAAGTCTATAAATTTCATCCTTTCTAGACTGATGGGTGCGGTTTTTCTGCTGACGCTCGCGATCGTTCTCTTTTTCATCCACTATTTTATGACACTTTTTCTCTCGTTCGCCGGAAAGATCGCCACAAAAATACCGCTGATACAAAATCTGATCGATGTGATCTCAAGCGGACAGACCTACAGCTTCGCTCTATCGACGATAATCATCGTCCTCTTTTTCTGGATACTCATCAACTACTTCACTTACGGGATAAAACTTTCCAAAAAGGCAGTCCTCTGCGGTGCGCTCCTTTTCAGTTTCTTGTGGAACCTTGCGAAATTATTATATAATTTCTATATAACTGAAATATCTAACTTCTCTTTCATCTACGGCTCGGCGGCATGGATAATAACAAGCATCCTCTGGGTCTACTACAGCGCTCTGATACTGCTGCTCTGCATGGAATTCATAAAAACACTGTCGAAACACTATCCCGACTGAGAAGAGGAGGAAAAATGGAAAAATTTGAAAAAGAGACCGCCGTTTCCGATTTTGTCAGTAACTTTGTCGATGTATCGAAGTTTTACGGTCTCTGCAAATCCTGTCCCAACTGCGGAAATGTCTGGTCGTGCCCGCCGTACGGCTTTGAACCGCTGGAAATATGGAATAAATTCAGCAAATTGCGTATGATCGTATACAAGATCGAACCTCTCTCCGGCTGCGAAGAAAACCTCGCGCTTCTGGAAAAGACAAAACACGAAATGCTGCTCTACACTTACGCTCTGGAGAAGAAAAATCCAGGTTCAACGGCTCTTTCGGCAGGCAAATGTTCTCTGTGCAGCGAGTGTTCCCGCCCGAAAAACGAGCCTTGCAGAATGCCCGACAAAATGCGCTATTCGATAGAATCCCTCGGCGGAGATGTCGAAAAGGCGCTTCGGGAACTCTTCGGCATCGAGATCCTCTGGGAAGTTGACGGAAAAACGCCCGAATATTACACCCTCTGCGGCGGTCTGCTGCTCAAAAACTAGATCCGTAAAGTCCAAAAATATGCATTTTTCAGCGATTCGATAGTCCAAAAATATGCATTTTTCAGCGATTCGATAGTCCCAAAATATGCAAAAATCGCCTTTTCGACCGTCCAAAAATATGCACGGTGTTGAAAAATATCAGTTTTTATCGTAATATCCCAAAGCACAAATGGAGGCAGAAATGTTGAAAAGAAAAATTTACCGATATCTTCTGGATTGGAAGGCAACCAAAAACCGCGAATGCCTTTTGGTAAAGGGGGCAAGACAGATAGGAAAAACCTACGTCATCCGCCGCTTCGGAGAAACCGAATACAAAAGCTTCATCGAAATAAATTTTGTCCGGGATCCCGAATTGAAGCAGATTTTCGACGGGAGCCTCGATGCGCCTGAAATATACAAACGCCTCTCCGCGCACCTTCCAGAATCAAAGCTTATCGAGCACAACACACTGATTTTTCTGGATGAAATTCAAAAGTGTGCCAAAGCCAGAACTGCACTCAAGTTTCTCGCAGAGGATAACCGCTTCGATGTGATCGCTTCCGGCTCCCTGCTCGGACTGCATTACGGACAGGATGCCGACAGTGAAGTAGGAGAGACGGAGTCCATTCCTGTCGGATACGAGCGCCAGGTCGTCATGTACTCCCTCGATTTTGAGGAATTTCTCTGGGCTTACGGCTACCAGCAGGAGACGATCGACTATCTGCACTCGTTTTTTTCTTCGCAGACAAAGGTTCCGAACGACATCAACGATAAATTTGAATCCATCCTGCGGGAATTTATCGTTGTCGGCGGAATGCCGGAGGTCGTTGCCGATTTTGCCGAAAATAAAAATTTCGGAGAGGTCCAGCGCATTCAGGAAAAGATCCTCGCCGCTTACGACGATGACATCTCGAATCACGTCAAGGGACCCGACAAAGCAAAGGTCCGCGCATGTTACGACAGTCTTCCAAAACAGCTGGCGCGGGAGAATAAAAAATTCAAATACTCGGAGGTTGAAAAAAGTGCAACTGCCCGAAAGTTCGGCGACAGCCTGACCTGGCTGAAGGATGCAAACTTCGTCCATGTATGCTTCAACGTTTTTCAGCCATATCTGCCGCTTAATGCGAACGAAAAAGACAATGAATTCAAGGTATATTTTAATGATACAGGGCTTCTGATGGCAAGATATGGAACTGAGACCAAGCTGGCGCTGCTGACAGGAAAGCTTCTCGGAAACGCAAAAGGCGGGATATAC
Organism: bacterium; assembly: GCA_017615095.1. Taxonomy (GTDB): domain Bacteria; phylum UBP6; class UBA1177; order UBA1177; family UBA1177; genus UBA1177. The sequence continues at coordinate 4,027 of JAGAAT010000020.1, read as the reverse complement.
GAAAACGTGATTTCAGAAATTCTCGTAAAAAAAGGCTACAACCTCAACTACTATAAGACAGACAACAGTTCTCTCGAAATAGAGTTCATTATCGAAAAAAACGCCGAAGTCGTTCCTGTCGAGGTCAAGGCGGGGAACCGTCACACTCCGTCGCTGAACCACTTTATAGAGATGTTCCACCCGAGCAAAGCATACAAATTCGTGGAGGGCAACATCGGAAATACTGAAGGCAGAACCACTCTTCCGCACTACATGGCGATGTTTTTATGACTTTCTTCAAAAAACTTCGGAGTGTAATGATCCAGAAGCGGCTGAAATTATTTTTTTTTCTTCTCATTTTTAGCTTTTTTGCCAGGCTTTCCGGAGAAGAGGCATACCGGAAGTACGAAACCGGGAACCAGATACTCTATTTCACCTCGGAGCTGGATGATTCCGTTATATCAAGACTGATCGACGAAGCGGAGAAATCTGAAAAATTCATCGAGGAGCTTTACGGCTGGAAACCTTCAAAAAAATTAACAACGGTCTACGACAGAGAGCTCGACACGGCGAACGGCTGGACGAACATTTTTATGAAAAGAGCGGTTTATCTCTACATTTTCCCGCCGGAACGCTACTCGGTACTGTCAAGCTACAAAAACTGGGAACAGATCCTGCATGTCCATGAATACTTCCACGCGACACACATTGAAATGGACGGCGGTCTGCCGCACGCCGCGAACCTGATCTTCGGTATTTTCTGGTTCCCGAACGGGATGATACCGACCTGGATGATCGAGGGCGGAGCTGTCTACGCAGAGAGCAGGATCGACGGAAAGGGGCGGCTCAACAGCCCGCTTTTCAAGAGCTATCTTTACTCGTTTTTTGAAGAAAACCGGCAACTTGAGCTCATCAACCTCTCCGGGCTCACCGACATGTGGCTGAGCGGCACATTCCCCTACCTTTACGGCTCTTTTTTCTACGATTACCTCGTGAAACGTTACGGGACCGGCGGGATGAAGGGGCTGTTCGAAGAGATAAAAGACGACTTTTTCCCGCTCGTGATCCTTTCGCGGAACTTCAGAAAAACTTTCCATGAGAGGACTCAGGATGTCTACGCGGAGTTTTCGGAGGAGTACAAAAAAATCGCTATAGCGAAAAAAACGACAGTAAATGAGGTCAAAGGCGAACTTCATTTCAGCCGGATCTTTGCCGACACTGAGGGTGATACCTACCGCTTTTTCGCAGGCAAACAGAACAATCAGGGGATATTCAGCTTTGACGGGAAGATCAATAAAATCAGACGTATGCCCACGATTTCAAGCTTTTCGCAGCATGGAAACAGGATCCTCTTCACGATGAACGTTCCGAGACTCAACCGCTTTCAGAGATCGGAGCTCTTTCTCGCAGACACGGAAAAAAGATCTGTCCGAAAGCTCACGGACAACGAAAGCGTGACCGAGGCGGCTTTCGGCAGAGACGGCAGGATATTCTACATTTCGTACCGCGGCGGGATCAACCGGATCGTGATGCTCGACCCCGACGGCAGGCAGAAAAAGGAGTGGAGTTTCAACGCGCTGGACTCCCTTTACAGCATTTCGCACTCGCCGGACGGGACCAGGATCGCCTTTACCGGAAACAGGTTCGACCGCGAAAAAAATATCTTCATTTTCGATTTGGAGACAGAAGAGCTGAGAGAGACAGAGATCGCCGGAGATCAGTACAGCGTCACCTTTGAAAACGCGCAAACACTTGTTTTTTCAAGCGAATACGGCGACAAGATCGTTCCGATGAGGCTTGACCTCGCAAGCGGAAGGATCACGAAACTCTGCGAACCGCCGCTGCTTTCTCTCTTTCCGAAGGTCATCGGCGACCGCGTTTTCTATATCTCCTTCGACCGCGACGGCTACTATCCTGCCTCACAAAAAATCGAGGAGAGCGAAGTCGCCAAAACCGACGCCCCTGGGAACACCGTCACCGGTTTTTCGGAAAAAGAGGAGCTCCGCCACGAGCTGAAACCAGCGAAAGGCTACGAGGGGATGTTCCCGTCGCTCTGGTATCCCACTCTGGCGATGGACGGAGCCTACCGCTTCACTGTCGGAGCCACGATCACGGGAGTCTCGAACAACCAGCAGCGATCCTATTCGGCAGCCTACGCAAAAACATTCAGCAAAAGCGACCGCCACTACCTCAGGCTCGACTACCGCGACGCCTCTGTCCTGCCGGGTTTCAGAGTCTACTTCGCCTACCTTCACGCAAACGAAGAGGTCGGCGAACACTATCTCTCAACGGAAAAAACCGACCGCATGGCTCTCGGTGCTTCGACGACGCTCCAATTCAAAAACCCGGTGTTTTCGTCACTTTCCAGCCTTTCGGCAGTAAGCAATTCTCTCGGATTCAGCCTTGAAGCAAGCGGGAAACTGGCGAAGGTCCGGCAGCTGAAGGATCCGCTGATGATAACTCCGGTCGTGAAGGACGACGCGGCGCTTTCAGTCGGCATGAAATACGGATTTGCAATCGACTTCAACCCGGGAAGCAGGTATCTTTTGCCAGAGATGAACCGCTTTGCAATTTCACTACCGCTCAGCTTTTCACAAAAATTCGTGACCGGCAGGCAAAGCCTCGTCTTTAACCCCTCGGTCAATCTGAGCTTCCTTCTGACGCCCGGGGCAAAGCTTGGCTTTATCACCCGCAACACGCTGTATTTACAGTTCTTTTCCCATGAAGACATGACTGTCGGCGGAGAAACGGCACCGCTTGTTCTGAGGCTCGGAAACATGTTTGCCGAGGATATAACGATCACCTCGCGGGCACTGAAGGAGAGCAGCGCCGAAGGGACGAACGCCTTCACCTCCAGCAACGAACTTGCATTCCACATGATCTCCATCAACAGCGGTCTGGCGCCCAACATTTCGATCGCATTCAAAAACCTACAGGGAGCGGTATTTCTCGATCTGGCAACCGTAAGCGACGGATTCCACAAAAAGTTTTTCTCAGCCGGCACAGGCTTTGAACTGAGACTCACCGGGTCGCTGGGCTTTCATCTCCCCTACACGATTTCACTCGGGACCTCCTACGGACTGAAACCGAGATCGGGTGTTTCGGTATATCTGAATTTCGGCGGATAGCCGCGCTTTTTTTCAATCTGAAAATTTGCCAATTTGTCTAAAACACCTACAATTTCACGGTTTTTTTTAAGCTTGGGCGGTGCAATCCTAAGGAGGCGCACCAAACAATATGGAGGATAAAAATGAAAAAATTTTTGGCTTTTTTTGCTGTTTTTACAGCTTTGATTTTTGTGATTAGCTGCGGCGAAAGTTCAAAAACCGGAGACGACACAGACACAGGTAAAACTGTGGCTGACGAAGATTCAGGCACGTCAGACAGCGAGCCCGACGACACAACACCGGAACAGCCCGACAATGAAGATCCCGACAGAAAACAGGGTGAACTTTACGGCGAATGTTACCCGAATGCCACCTGCAACAATGGGCTGATCTGCGATGAGGAAAACAATATCTGCATCAAAGATCCTAACGGCGGCGGCAATGATTCGGATGATATCGATATATCTGACAATGATTCCGGCACCGAAACACCCGAGAGCGAAGAACCTGACAAAGATTCCGATACTACGGATCCAATTGATGACGCCGACACATCTGATCCGCAGTCTGACGACGATGCAGATGCCGACAGCGGCGAACCGGCAGAACAATGCACAACTGTTGACGGTCACCTGTGGTGGTCTTCAAAAACAACGAACACAATGGATTGGCTGAGTGCGCTCAACCACTGCGAAAATTTGAATGTATGCGGGTATTCAGACTGGCATCTGCCTACGATAGATGAATTGAAAGCACTCCTCAAGTGGAGAAGGGATTCCCAATGCAAGGTTTCCGATACTGACAACTGTCTGTCTTTTACTGATTGCTGGACATGTTCAAGCTGCTGCCATGATTGTACGCTCGGAGGCGGAGGAGAGTGCAACTATTCTTCTTATTATTATGACGGAAGATACAGCGAATTAGGCGACTCCGGCTTGCTC
>JAGAAT010000185.1 GCA_017615095.1 bacterium | reverse complement strand
GAGGCTCTGGGCTATGAGTTTGTACTTCGCATCCGGTCTGTACGGCACCTGGATCTGGTTCGCCGCATCAATGATCTCGCGGTGCGGCGAGAGCAGGATGAAGGGGTTGCTCATCCTGGAGCGGACGTGGATCGTGACCGATTTGCGGTAGATCCTTATCATAACGACATCCTCCCAGATCTCGCCCTGAACATCTTTGATCGTGATGTCTAGCTCGGCATCGTGGTAGATCGTATCCTTGAAGCCGCCGAGCTTCGTAAACGGGACGGTTTTGAACGAAAAACGATACTTTTTGCAGACCGCAGGCTCGATCGTCCCGAGTATCTCGTCTTTGGCGGTGAGCTCTACCGCCGGATCGGCCGTAGTCATCGAGATCGTAGCCGCGGAGGCGTCGGAAGAACCCAGGTTGCAGACATTCAGACTCGCATCGTATTCGTTCCCATCTTCGGGATTATCTTTGTTTTCTGCGTAAAAAGTCGTCTCCTGGTTCATGTACGCCTTGTAGATGTAGCCGCTGCCGAAGTAGAAAACGCCGGCGTTGAGGTGGCCGCTGACGTTCATCGCGAGTTCGGTCGAACCGACTGAGATCAGGTACTGACCGGATGTCATGCCGCCGAACGACGCATTCCCGTTGCCGTCGGTCTTGTCGGAGTAGGTCTCGCCCGGATCTTCGGTGTTCTCGACGATGACATCGACACCGCCGACTCCGCCCATGCCCGGAGACTTCGTGCCGACGCCTTTCCTCTTCGCGTGGACCTCCAGAGCCGCATCCGTAATGCTGTTGCGGATAAGGCGCATCTCTTCGTTGTTGAGCGTCATCCTGATCATGTTGTCGTCGATCCTCTGGAGCTGCTCGGGATAGACCTTGTGCGACGAATTGCTGTAGAGCTCCTTGACGCCGCCGGAACCAAGGTAGTAGTTCCCGCTGCTGTCGAGCCTGCGCCACTTGCCGCGGTATTTTTTCTTTATCATCGGGACGCATTTAGTTTCGTACCAGATCTCGTCAGAAACCTCTCCGCATGAACCGCCCTCCGTCACCGACGAGTCGTCAGACGGAAATTCGTTCCGGCACTCTTTGAAATGAGTCCAAACGCTTCCCGTGTAAGTGGAGAGATCGGTGCACTTTTCGAAGTTGCCGTCAGCCTTGCAGCGGTACATCCCGGAACGGTCGCAGATCTGACCGTTTGCGACAGTGCATGTGCATTGGGCAGAGGAGAGGCTTTCGCTGCATGACGCCGTTCCGGGGCATCCCTCCCGGCAGTCCGTGTAGACCCAGCTGTAGTCTCCCGAGACATACGAGCACTTCTTCATCGTTGTCGGATCTTCGCATTTCCGCGTACCGGCATCACTTGACGTACAGATGTCGCACGCTGCAAGGCATGAGAGCAGGATAGAAGTTAAAAAGAGATGGATACGTTTGCGCATCAACGTCCTATTTCGCAGTTTTTTTGATTGTGTCGAGAAGCGTTCCGTCGCGCCATTCGATAACGTGAACGACCTCGTCCGTTGTCGGTTTCGGCTGCGGGATCACGCCGAAGCTCTCCGCTTTAGCCTTCGACTTCGCGAGAAGCTCGTCCATCGTGATGAGGTTGAGCCCGAACTCTTTGCCGCGCTCGATGATCGTCTCTTTGTACGGAGATCTGCTGTTCGGGTTGACGCAGACATAATCTTCCGTGACGACGACATCGATGACATCGCCCGGAGTCGTGCGGGTGTAGACCTTCTCGACGACTTTCGGGAAGCCTTTTCCGTCCTTGCCGGTCGCAAGCGGAAGGAACATGATCGTGAGGTCGGCACCTGCCGCGACATCCTGCCCGCCGCCGATACCGCCGATGATCCTGCCTGAAGCGCAGACGGTGTTGACGTTGAAATCCCTGTCGACTTCGAGGGCGGAAAGGACAGCGACGTCAAGCATGTTGACAGCGCACTCCTTGTTGGCGATCGAAGCGTAGAAACCTGTGGATATCGGAATATGGAAGGGGTTCATCAGGAGCGACTTAATGACCTTTTCGCTCGGTTCGAAGAGCTGTCCGTGGAAGATGTGCTTCAGAGTGCCCTCCTCAAGCATCTCGACGTGCATCGAGGTGATACCGCCGATAGCGAAGTTCGCCTTGATGTTGTTCTCCTTGAGGTACTGGCGGATGTTGTCGAGGACGATGAGCCCTGCGCCGCTGCCTACCTGGAATGCGAAGCCGTCCTTCATAACGCCTGCCGCCTTCATGATGTTGGTGACGTTTTCGGCGATCTGTGCGTTGAATTTGTTCGAGCGGATCTTTTCGAAATCGAGCGTTCCTGAGCCGATACCTTCCGAAAGTCCTGGTTTTTCCATCGGAACGACGAAATCTGTGAGTTCCATCGAAATATCTGCTGGGATCAGTGTTTCGTCGATGACGGTCCCTGCGATGAGACAGGTATAGTCTGCGTATTCGGCATCAGCAGTAGCGAGCCCGAGCGGACCGCAAGCCTCGTCGGGGTTGCCCATCGTGCCGTTCGCGTTGCCGTGGATATCCGAGATCGGGACCGGCAGGAAAGCGATTTTGACGTGGACTTCGCCGACCTGGAGCTTTCTGACTCTGTTGCCGTGGCTTAAGCCGACTCCGACCCACGGAAGCAGGTCGCCGTTGACCAGATGGTTGCCCATGAGCCTGTAGATGTTGCCGTAGATCCCGGAGATTATGCCGTCGCGGAAAGCTTCGTAAAGCCAGGGATCTGTGTGGTCGAAGATCGCGTTGCCGTAGAGAATTATACCGTGTTTTTTGTGTTCTCTCAGTTTTTCGACAATGACCTGAAGGGCTCTGTCGCCCGTACGGTAGTAATGCGGATAGCTGATTACGTCGCCGTCCTGCAGCATGTCGATCACGTTGTCAAGCGTCGTGACCTTGCTCCTGCCGCGGGGAATGAAGTTCGGCGTTTTTCTCGGTGCAAAATGTGTGAAAAGGTTCGACTCGTCGAATGCGGAGACGAAATTTTTGTACTCTTTTCCGTTGAAGTTCATAAAATCCTCCTAAAAATTGAAAATCAATAAGAACGAAGGCGGGCGATTATAGTTCTTTTAAATGTTTTTGCTAAAAAATTGACCTGCTACCGACAATAAATAAATTATTGTGTTCTTTTTTTTAGTGGACTGAATTTTGAGGGGATTCCATGAAAAAAGCTCTTTTTTGCGTCATTTCTATGGCACTTTTCGCAGTTGTCGGCTGCGGAACGACTATGTCTCTTTTTGAGCGCGGAAATTCGTTGAGAGAGACCGATAAGGTCAAGGCGAGGGAATTTTACATGAAGGCGTGCGACGAGGAAAACCACCTCGAAGCCTGCCACAATGCCGGTCTTCTGTGGCAGAACGGCGATTCCATCAACGAAGAAAACAAGACGGCTAGAGGATACTTCCAGAAGGCTTGCGACGCCAAGTTCGACGAGTCCTGCCTGGTCCTTGCCGAGATGTGGGAAAAAGGAAAGGGCGGTGTCTACAAGGATTCGACATCGGCTTTCGAGCTTTACAAGGCGATTTGCGACAGAGGCAACGGAAAGGGCTGCCGCGGTGTCGCCAACTTCTATGTAAAGGGCGAAGGAAACGTTGAAAAGGACAGGAAAAAGGCTGTCGAATACTTCGAACTCGCCTGCGACAAAGGCGATATGAAGACCTGCGTAGACCTTGGTCAGACCTACTCTAAGAAGGCGTCCGAAGAGGAGAACTTCAACAAAGTTGAAAAGTACTGGGGCAAGGCGTGCAACGAAGGCAACGACCTTGAGATATGCGAAAAGCTCGGTGATATCGTCGTCGACAACAGGGATGCCGAAGAGAAGTATCCGAAGTCGAAACCCTACTACGACAAGGCCTGCCAGGGCGGTTCGACGGCTGCCTGCTACAAACTTGCGAGAGTCATTGTCGACAACGTAGAGGGCGGTGCTTCCGAGGCTCAGGATTACTACCAGAAGGCATGTGCCGCGGATCACCCGGAATCATGCTACTACATCGGAGTATATCTGAGCGAAGCTTACGGCGAAACTCTGGAGCTCGACAAACTCAAAGAGATGCACGGCTACTACGACAAATCGTGCTCAAAGGGCTTCGAGGCTGCATGTTCGAGCGCGACATCGCTGAAGGCTACTATCGACGAGCAGGAAGAGGCTATCCGCAAGGCAGAGGAAGAGAGACTCCGTGCCGAGGAGGAGGCGAGAAAGGAGGCTGAGCGCCGCGAGGCTGCCGAGGCTGAAAGGCTGAGACTCGAGCAGGAGAAGGCTGAACTTGAGGAGAGGCTTGCCCGTGAGGAGTACGAACGTCAGGAGCGCGAGGCTGCAAGAGAGGCCGCAGAGGCGAGAAAGGCTGCCGAAGAGGAGGCTAGGAGAGAAGCTGAAGAGGCTAGAAGAGAGGCAGAGGAAGAGGCAAGAAGACAGGCTGAAGAAGACGAAGAGGACGAAGAAGATGAGGATGAAGAGGATGTAAGACCTGCCAAATCCGCGAAATCTGCCAAGTCTGCAAAGAAGCCTGCAAAGCCTGAGCATGAAGAGGACGAAGAGGAAGATGAAATAGACGAAGAGGATGAAGAGG
>JAGAAT010000184.1 GCA_017615095.1 bacterium | reverse complement strand
GCGCCTGAACGCCTCGGTAAGCTTTCCGCCCTCCTCGTAGCCGGCGTATCCGGGCGGTGCGCCGATAAGCTTCGAAACAGAATGCTGTTCCTGAAATTCGCTCATGTCGAAGGCGACCATCCGCTTTTCGCTGCCGAACAGGAACGATGCAAGCCTCTTGGCAGTCTCGGTTTTACCGGTACCGGTCGTCCCGGCAAGGATCATAGATGCAAGCGGTTTGCCGGCAGGCTTGTTGTTGAATTTTCTCGCCAGGAGACGCGAGATCCGCTCCTTCGCCGTCCTCTGTCCGATTATGCTGCGGTCCAGTATCTTCGGCATCACGGTGATGATCCTTGATGTGTCGATAAGCAGATTTTCAGCCGGTATCGAGGTGACGCTGCTGATGAGCGAGGTCAGATCGTCGATCTCTGCGACAGGCTTCTGCTCACGCTTCAGGATGCTGCCGAGCGTATCGAGGATGGACAGGACCTTGTCCGGCTGGCATTTCGACGAAATGTAGCGGTCACTCAGATTTATGGCAGCGCGGATGAATGAAGGATCTCCGAAATCGACACCGTGGTATTTTCCGAGCGTTTCTGCCGCATTCTGAACTATCTTGAAGAGTTCGTCCCCCTTCGGCTCGTCGATCTTAACGACCGAAAAACGGCGCTCCATCGCAGCATCTTTTGCGATGAACTTGTTGAACTCTTCTGTCGTCGTCGCTCCGATAAGAGGAAAGAGACCTCTCGCGAGAGCCGGTTTGAGCATGTTTGCCACGACATCGTTGCCGGAGGAGAACAAAAGATGGATCTCATCAATAAAAACAATGACCTGTTCCGCCTTTTTTTCGACGTATCTGAGCATCGTATCGACCCTTTTTTCAAGAGTTCCGCGGTATTCCGTCCCGCTGACGAGCGATGCGATGTTGAGTTCCAGGATCTCTCTGTCGGGCAGCAGTCCGTCATTCTGGCGGAGCGCTATCGCCTCGACGATCGCCGTTTTTCCTGTTCCGGCAGGACCTACTATGAGCGGATTGTTGCTCCGTTTGCGCCCGAGGATATCGATGATGGTCTCTATTTCGCGGCTGCGTCCGAAGACCGGATCGATAGCGCCTTTAGCCGCAAGCGAGGTAAGGTTCCTGCTGAAGAGGAGCTCAGCCTCTGCCTCTTCCGGTGAGGCTTCCGGCTCTCCGCCCTCCGCCGGTTCATCTGTCCGCACCTGCTGCTTTTCGCGCCTTTCAACGGCTCCGGCAAGACCTACGCGGGTCGATTCGCGGTGCATCTCCTCGACACGGGCGACACTCTTTCTGGTCGGCTCGTTCAGAAGCTTCATGGCACCGAGACGGAAGTCCGTAACCAGATCCAGACGCTGGAAAATCTTGTATGCGATCGAATTCCGCTGATTCGCCATCGCCGCCAGGATATGGGTCGGCGAAACGCTCTGCGAAGAATCGACCAGGAGCCTCTTTGCCCCCTCCTCAAGCGTCGCGACAGAGTCTATCGGCTCCTTTATCGGCGAACCGACAAGCTTCGCCTCCTTTAACATCTGATTGTAGTTCTGGGCTATATCCTCATAGGAAACACGCAGATTTTCAAAGACTACAGCCGCCTCGCACGGCGCCGAAAAGAATGCCAGCAGAAAGTGAAGCGTCGAGAGTTTCGTATGCATCCGCTCTGCATAGTCCAGAGCCTCGCCGTAAAGCGCGACAAGATCGTCGTCTCTTTTTTCTTCTGCCGGTTCCAGCAAAATCTCCTCCCAAAAAACGCGATAGTTTAGGAAAGAGTGCCCTTTTTGCAAAAAAATCGAACTAAAAAAACCCTGAAAATCCGTTTTTTCTTGTAATCTGTCTAATTTAAATAGAATTAGGAGAATTTTTTGGAGAGACGCCATGAAAAAAACATACCCACTGTTCATCACGCTCCTTTTCCTTTTGATTGCGTGCGGAGGCAATAACGATACACCCGGACCGGTAACTGTTTCGGCGATGATCTCAGCCCGTTCCGGCGGGACAATCGCGACAGACGACGGCTCAGCACAGATCGACATTCCGGCGGGAGCGCTCAACAAGGATGTCGAGATAAAAATGACTCTTTCGGATCCGGCAGCCTTCCCGAAACCGGATTCGATCCCGACAAAAGTCGTCTCTCTGGAACCGCACGGGACTGTTTTCAAAAAACCGGTAGTCATCACCCTTCAAACCGAACGGAAAATAAGCTTCCAGCTGGTTTCGGCGGCGCTCCTTGACGAATCGTCAGATCAGTGGCTCTACAGCCGCGAGGGTGCTTACGGCGTCTACGGGCAGACAGATTCCGGCGATCCCGATCTGAAAACCGCTCTCGGCGATCCGATAATGCTCAACGACAACGGCGATTTTGTCTACACCGGTTCGGACGGTGAACCGGTAATGCTCTCCTCTCTCGGCGATCCGATCATGCTTTCAAAGAACGGCGATCCGGTCAAAAACGCGGCTTTGGGCGATCCGATAATGCTTGCGACGGGCCATTTTTCGACATTCGCATTCATTCTGGTCGATGACGGGGAATTTGAGGCTTCACAGAAGTGCAAGGAGCTTTTCAAGTGCGTTTTAAACTGCAAAGACAGCGACACGGCGTGCAAAGATCACTGTCTCTCGCGTTCGACAGAGGCAGGGACAGAGCTTTACGACTCGCTGGTCAAGTGCTCGCTCGAGCATTGCTCGAATCCGTCGGGCGAAGTGATTTTTGATGTGCATGAGTGCATGGCGGAAAATTGCTCCGCCGAGCTTTCCATGTGTGCAGCAGGTGATTTAAACTGGTAATAAATATGGAGTGTTACATGAAAAAACTAATTTCTCTTTTCATTATGATCACGCTTTTCTCCGTCATCGGTTGCGGTAACGGCGAAAGCAAAAAGGTAGTCTCTGAAAAATCATCGACTGTCTCCGCTGAAAAGGGCGGAAAGATCGAAACCGAGGACGGAACTTCGATCGAGATCCCGGCAGGAGCGCTCGATTCCGATACCGAAATCAAGATGACGGTCTACGAGACAAGCGGCTATCCGCTCAAAAATTCTCTCAAATCTAGAGTCGTTCAGTTCGGACCGAGCGGAACGATCTTTAAAAAGCCCGTTATCATCACCGTTACGGCAACCAAGAAAATCGACGGTCTGATCGCGGCTGCCGTTCTCGACGAAAAGACGAACACATGGCACTACAGCAGCACGGGCGCTGCCGTCAAAGTATCGCAGGACAAAGAGGGGATGGGCGACCCGATAATGACAACTGCGGCAGGCGATCCTGTCACGCTGAACGAGATGGGCGACCCGATCATGCAGCAGGAGGGGCTCGGCGACCCGATCATGCTCAGCTCTGCCGGCGACCCGATCATGGTCTCAGCACTCGGCGATCCGATCATGGGAGCTGCCATGGGAGATCCGATAATGATGACGACCGGTCACTTCTCGACCTTCACCGTCGTCAGCGTCAAAGAGGCTGAGGAGGAGGCTAAAAGCGACTCTTTCAACAAAGACTGCGGAGCGATCTTCGACTGCATCTTCGAGTGCATCGAGCACCATACGAACGGCGAAGTTTATGAAGAAGACTGCGAACAAGCCTGCTACGAAAATTCAAGCGAAAAGGGACAAAGCGACTACATGAAGTTCAACCAGTGCGCATACGAAAAATGCGAACACGCTGACGACAACAACTACAACGAATACGACTATGACGGCTATCTGGACTGCATCTTCAGCGACTGCAAATCCCAGGCAAAGACATGCGGAGTCTCCAGAAAGGATTTCGATGATCTTTTTGCCGCAGAGCAGTGCGAAGCGACCTTCTACTGCTTCTTCGAGAACTGCTGGGGCGAGAACGACACGGAAGAGTGCCGCAACTCCTGCAAGGAACACTACTCAGCCGCATCACAGAAGCTCTTCAACGAAGGCTACCAGTGCGGCGTAAAGAACTGCAAGGTCGATAAATCCGAAGCTCCGGAGTGCCTCTGGAACAACTGCTCGAAATATTTCGAGGCATGTTACATGAATGCCGACGATCTCAGCTATTACATAAGCGGAGAAGAGTATAGCGATGGCGGCCCTTCGGAAGATATCGTACAAGGCTGCCACGACATCTACGAATGTGTCTTCCCCGGCTGCATAAAAACCGTCGAATATGATGAAGAGACAGAAAAAGAGATCGACGAGGAATGTTTCCAGAACTGCTACTCAAGCGAAAATTACGACTCGCTGATGTACTTCAGCAACCTGCTCAGCTGTGCAAGCTCATACTGCAACAGAGACGCCTCCTTTGAGTTCAACGACGAATGTCTCAGCATCAACTGTCCGGGAGACCTCACCTCATGCGGCTTTGAACCGGTAAGTGTCGGCGAGCATGAGACCTGCGCCGACGGCATCGCCTGCGTCCGCGCCTGCGCAGAACCCTGCGAGAGTGACGTTGAGTGCGCCAGCGAGTGCGTCGACAAGGCGGAAGAGACCTGCTTCAGCGACATTCTCGACGGAGTTGAGTATTACGCGGCATACGACCTGCTCTCCTGCTATCTCGACTACTGCATTTCAGCGGAGAAGGTCGACGAATGCCTCAACGAAGAGTGCGCTGCTCAGCTTGAAACCTGCCACTATACGCTGTAAGGGAGATCTCCGGTGTCTCGCAAACTTTTTCTCTTCCCGCTCTTCTTTCTGTTCCTTGCCGGCTGCACGATCGAGGAGAAACTGCCTTACAACGCAGTCGTTCTCGAACAGGTGATCTACGTTGACGAAGTTCAGAACGGCACTCCGCAGACGGTCCAGATGCCTAACGGCAAGGCTGTCACCTACAAAATGCCGGAAAAGCTGACTGACGGACAGCTCATAAAGATCCGCGACATCAAAGGCGAACCGCCCTACTACATCCGCATCAAATTGAGAGAACGGGAAAAATCAGGTGCAAAATAGACGGGTCACGGCTGCATTGACCGGTTCTATCGCAACCGGCAAAAGTGTTGTTCTCGACTATTTCCATAAAAATCTCGGCTTTGAAATCATTTCGGCTGATTCAGTCGGTCACGATGTCCTGCGCCTTGAAAAAACGATAGAAAAAATCCGTCACGAGTTCGGCGACACCGTCATCTCAGGCGGTCAGATCGACAGAAAGGCTCTCGGAAAGATCGTCTTTTCGGACGCGGACAAACTGAAGAAACTCAACAGCATCACCCATCCTTTGATTTTGAAGCAAATTTTTGAAATCATTGACAATTTGCCGCAAAACGTTCCTGTAATAGTCGAAGCGGCGATCCTGATCGAGGCTGGCTGGCAGCGCTACTTCGACACGATCATGGTGACGACATGCAAGCCCGGGATCCAGCTCTCGCGCCTGATGACCCGCGACGGGATAGACGAAAACGAGGCGAAAAAACGGATCTCGTGCCAGTTCCCGTTTGAAAACAGACTTCCCTACGCAACTTATATAATAGATACAAGCTACGGGATCGAAGTGACAAAAATCACGCTCGAAAAAATTGCTTACGAACTGCTGAACAAGAGGTAAACATGAAGAAACTTATTTTGTTGGCACTTATCGCTGCGGCATTGTCCGTATTTGCCGGCTGTGCATCCGATGACGAGGAGGATCTTCCGATCGCAACGGACACAGGTTCCGACACCACGGCCGATACAGCAGCTGACACCGGCGATACGCCAGACACCCAGGCGGACACCGGCGGGACCCCGTCTGACACTGCACCGGAGACCCCGACAGATACCGGAGATTCATCCGAAACACCGACCGACACAGGCTCAGATACCGGCTCGATCACGACCTTCTGCACACCTGGAGCAAAGATCTGCGGCAGCGACCCGAACAAAGTCTACCGCTGCAACGACGACGGGAGCGCAGCAGAACCGGAGCCCGTCGAAAGCTGTCCCGAGGGCTACTCCTGCCTGAACGGAGGCTGCCAGCCGGGTGCATGTCTCTCCGGAAACGGCTACGAGGGCTGCGAATTCTACACAGCAAAGCTCAACAACTCGGCAACAGGCAAAGATACATTCTCTGTCGCGTTCGCAAACTCGAATCCGGACAAGACCGCAACGATAAAGTTTTTCAAGGTCACCGGAGAGGGCACCGAAGAACCGATCCCGAACTTCGAATACTGCGAGCAGGTCGAAAAATCGAGCATTTTCGGCTCCTACAACGACATGGACTGCAAAAACCACGACTCATCGTTCACGATCACGGTCCCGCCTCAGAGCACCGTCATGGTGACTCCGACTAAGGAGCAGCGGATGCTTGACGGGACGGCGGCGAGCTACCTGAGCTTCCACATCGTTTCGGACCTTCCGATAATCGCCTACCAGTTCAACCCCTACTACAACAACTCATACTCGAACGACGCAAGTCTGCTCTTCCCGACCACGAGGCTCGGGACTGAATACTACGTCGCAAGCTACGAAAGCCAGAAGGGTTACGACGGCAACGGCGTCGCCTACTTCACTGTCATCGGCGCCTTCTCAACAAATGTCGAGCTCGCGATCACCCCGACTGCCGCGATCCCGGCGGGCAACGGTATCCCCGGCACGGCGGCGGGAGTCCCGATGGTCGTCGAACTCAAGGCAGGAGAGGTCCTCAACATCGAGAACGCATCGAAATTCGATGACTTCACCGGGACCAGGGTCGCCTGCAAAAATCCGAACCAGAACTGCGCTCCCTTCATCGTTTTCGGAGGTCACGCCTGTGCCTACGTCCCGCGCAGCAAGGGTTACTGCGACCACCTCGAGCACCAGCTGATGCCGGTCAGCCGCTGGGGCCGCAACTATGTCATCGTCAAGACGAAACCGAGAAGCTACGCCCGCGACGTCATCCGCGTCATTGCCGGTTTTGACGAAACCGAAGTCACCGTCAGCATCATCGACGACAACCACGGAAACGGTTCGACACAGACAGTCTCCCTCAATGCCGGTCAGATGCACGAATTCGATATCGTCCAGCACGATACGGACAGCGACTGGTTCCAGCCGGGAACGGCGAACATCACCGCGACCAAACCCATCCAGGTCGTTCAGTTCATGTCAGGCGCAGAGGACATCAGCTCGAGCTGCGCAGACACCAGCCCCGGTTCATCACACACAGGCTGCAACGGCGACCCGGCAATGACGATCGTCCCGCCGGTCGAGCAGTACAGACAGGAGTATTTCTTCTTCAGCACATCGCTGGACAACGGTTCCAGCAGTAGCGAATACACCGAAAACTACGTCAGCGTCGTAACAGACGAAGGCTCGGAGATCGCGCTCGACGAATCGACACCATCGCCGTGGATGAGCGGCACTATCATCAACACAGACAAACGCTTCTACATTTACGACCTTGACGACTACTTTATGAGTCACCACCTGAGCTGCACGAAACCCTGCGGTATCCAGGTCTACGGCTGGAGCATGGACATCAGTTACATGTATCCGGGCGGTCTCGACATGAAGATGTTACAGTAATCCGGTCGGTCCCCGAAGTTAAGAATCTTTTAAATATCTGAAATTATTAAACAGATCTGACAGTTAGATATTGAAGTAGAGCTCGTATTCCTGCGGAGTCGGAGCATTGTAGACGTAAGCCGCCTCTTCACGTTTCGTCTTTACCCAGGCCTTGATCAAAGCCTCGGGGAAGACAGGAAGAAGGTATTCGTGATCCTGCTCGAGACCGTCAAGAACAGCGTTGAGGCTGAGCGGGAAGAGCTTGCCGTTGTCCTTGTCGTGATAGTTGCTTGCAACCGGATCGCGGTGCTTGAGGATGCCCTCGGCGCCTGCAAGGATCATCGCACTCAGGAAGTAGTAGATGTTTGCAGTAGCATCGCCGGTCCTGTATTCGATGCGCTCCTCACCCTTCGAGAGATAACCGGGGACTCTGATCGAAGCTTCGCGTGAACCCTTCGCGAATGTTGCGCTGACAGGAGCCTCAAAACCCTTGACGAGGCGCTTGTACGAGTTTGTGCTGGGGTTCGAGAAGGCAAGCAGAGAACCGGTCAGGCTGTGGTCGAGAATACCTGCGGTGTAGCCCAGCGCCTCTGTCGAAAGACCGTGCATAGCGTCGCCGGCAAAGAAGGACTTGCCGTTTTTGACAAGGAACTGGTGAACGTGCATCCCGTTTCCTGCGATGTTGTAGACGGGTTTCGGCATGAAGGTGATGAAGACACCGTGCTCGCGGGCGACCGATGTTGCGATCCATTTCGCGAGCGAAACCTTGTCGCCTGCCTCGGCGAGACTGATGAAGTTGAGCTCGATCTCAAGCTGCGAAGCAGCGACCTCGTGGTGATGGTATTTTACCGGTACACCGACTGCGCTCATAGCCGCAACGATATCGTTCCTCATGTCGAAATACTTGTCTGCCGGATTGAGTCTGTGGTAGCCCTGCTGGATCCCGAAACGCGGGTTGTCGTTGTACGTCGCGCCGATCCCCTCCTGGCTCTGGACCTCGTAGTAGCTGTGCGAAAACTCGCTCGAATAATGGACATCGTCAAAAGCGTGGAACTCAAGCTCGATCAAAACCTTGGCATCATCGGCGATCCCCTGCTCCTTCAGATAGGCTGCCGTCTTCTTCGCAACGGCTCTCGGATACTGGTCGAAAGGCTCGCCGGTCGTAAGAAATACGTCGCAGAAGACGTGAAGGATCTGATAATCGCCCTTGATCTCGATAAAAGCAGTCGTCATATCAGGTTTCGCGACCATGTCGGACTTATCGACCTTCGCATACCCGAAGTTGGATGCGTCGAAGCCGATGCCCTTCTCGAAGATCTTGTCTGAAATGTAATCCTGCGGAAGCGTAACCTGACGGATCGTTCCCCTGATGTCGATCATCAGAAGACTCAAAAAGTCGATCTGATCCATCTTTCCGTCAAACTTCATTAAGTTCATTTTTTTCTCCAATCAAATATTAATAATACAAGTTGCACTTATTCAGGCCTGTTCGTTTTGCTGTGAAAATCCTCAGGCTTGTACTGATATTTCAAGTTAAAGCAGGCGTAGCAGAAATCCTTTGACCTGTGAAGGATCTTCGCGAAATCGGCGACCTCGGTATATTTCAGGCTGTCGGCATTGAGGTATTCGCAGATCTCGGCATCGCTCTTCTGTGCAGCGATCAGCTCCTCCTTGCTCGGCGTGTCGATACCGTAGTAGCAGCTGCCGATGACCCTCGGCGATCCTATCCTGATGTGGACCTCCTTCGCACCTGCGTTGCGCAGCATCCTGACGATCTTTCTGAGCGTGGTACCGCGGACGATCGAGTCGTCGATCAGAAAGACGCGCTTACCGTCGAAAAACTCCGGAAGCGGATTGAATTTGTGGCGGACACCTTCGTCACGCTGCTTCTGATCCGGCTTCGTGAAGGTCCTGCCGACGTAGTGGTTCCTCAGAAGTCCCATGTCGAAATCGACGCCCGAGCCCTTCGCATAGCCCAGAGCGACGAAGTTCGACGAGTCAGGTACAGCCATCACGACGCAGTTTTCATCGAGCTTCATCGACTTGTCGTACTCGGCAAGCTGCATCCCGATCTTTTTGCGGACATCGTAGACCTTCTCGCCGAAAACAACGGTGTCGGGTCTCGAAAAGTAGATCAGCTCGAAAATACAGTGCTGCTTCCTGCCGGCGTTCACCGAAACAGTCGTGAGCGGTTTGCCCTTTTCCAGTCTGATTATCTCGCCAGGCTGCATCTCGCGCACAAGCTTTGCGCCGACGATCCCGAAGGCGCAGCTTTCCGACGCCAGGACGATCCCGTCCGAAAGGTACTCGCCGTTTTCATCCGGCGGATTGAGCGAACCGATGACATACGGTCTGTAGCCGTGCGGATCACGGAAGCCGAACATCTGGTCACGGTATATCAGAACTGCGGAAAATGCGCCTTTCAGCTGCTTTTGAGCCTCGGCGATCGCCTGTTCGATCGGTTTTTTCTTGTGCAGAAGGTAAAAGGCGATGAGTCTACCTATCAGCTCGCCGTCGTTATCGCTCTTGAACGTGAAGTGGTATTCAGTCTCGAGCCAGGTCCGGAGCTCGTAGTAGTTTATGATGTCGCCGTTGCTGCATATCGCCAGGTGTGGTCCTTCCGGCAGTTCGATCACATGCGGCTGGCTGTTCATCTCGTCGCTCTTTCCGGCCGTCGGATAGCGGACGTGACCGATCGCGATCGGACCGTCGAATCTGCTCAGAACGCTCTCTGAGATAACGTTTTTGACCAACCCCATCCCCTTGTAACCGAAGATGTTGCCCTGAATGTTTCTGACAGCTATCCCGCAGCTCTCCTGCCCCCGGTGCTGAATCGAAAATAGAAGTTCAGCAACGAAATTCTGACTCTGCGGAACATTAAAGACACCGGCGATCCCACACATTTTTCCTCCGACAAAAAGGTTAGACACGGGAATCTACAAATAAAAAAAGCTTTTTGCAATTATTGCCGCCAAAATCGGCACCGGCCGCTTTTTCTGGAATATTTTTTTTTATTTTTCAGCCACTTGTTTTTCTGCCGGAACGAGTAAAATATTTCCGCTTTTTAACCATTTCACTGGAGGCAAACAATGACTAAAAAATTATTATTGACACTGGTTTCTGTAGTTTTTCTTGTCTTCATGCTCGCAGGCTGCGGAGACAAAAAGGAAAACGACACAACTGACACGGGCGATACTGGAACTGTTTCGGATGAAGATGCGACCGATACCGGAGACACAGAAACCGTTACAGATAAAGATCCGACTGATACCGGTGACACGGCAACTGTTACAGATGAGGACAATACAGACACAGGAACCGTCACGCAGGAAGGCTGCACGATAAAATCATCCTTCGGAACACATTCTGCGAAAAGGGATCTTACCGAAACCTGCATCAAAGAGCTTGCCAAAGCTGAAGCGGCACACTGTAGCTGGGATCGTAGAAATGAAAATGCAACGGCTCAGCAACTCGCTCTCTTGCTGAGACTTGAAATCACTTTCGGCAAAGAGTGCAAAGACAAAAACAATGAAGAGCAAACCGTGGATTGCCCTGATTTTATTCCGGAATCTTTGAGCCTCACAAAACTTACTGGATGCGATGTATATAGTATAGACCCGAACTCTTTATGCCTGGCTCCATGCGCGGATTTCTATTTTTCAACAAACGACATCATTTTCCATACGGTTTATCTCGGTGACGAATACGGAGAATACCCCTTCATAAAATCATCGGACTCAATCAAAGAGGCGTCACTTCTTGCTTATTATACGTTAAGTGATCATGCACTTTTTAGCTGGTCAGAAACAGCTGAAGACGGCAGCAACATCGAAAATGGGGTTTGGGTCAAGATGACGATCGTTGATCCGAACGCACCAGAGGAAGAACCCGCTCCCGATACAGATATCGTTCCCGACGAAGACGAAGAGATCGAAGTCATGGACGAATAAAAATCCAGCGGCTGTTCGCTGCTTTTCGTCTTAAAAATCCAGCCGATCCACCGATACTCAGACAAAACAAATTGACTCTAACCACTTGTTTTTCTGCCGGAACGAGTAGAATATTTCCGTTTTTAACCATTTCATTGGAGGCAAAAATGACCAAGAAGTTTTTCACAATTCTTTCAGTAGTTTTTATTGTTTTAATGCTTGTTGCATGTGGCGACGGCAAAAATGAGACAGAAACACCGGATACCGGCGACACTGCAACCGTTTCGGATGAAGATCCGGCTGATACCGGTGACACGGCAACTGTTACAGATGAGGATCCGGCGGACACAGGATCTGCTACCGACGAGGATCCGGCTGATACCGGCGAAGACTTTGAAGCAGTCGATGTCGGTGAGTGCCGTCACGAAGAACCTGCTTTTTCGTTGAAAGACAGGATCTATACCGGAGAGGAAGATGAATTTTCCTGCAAAGAGTATGTCGAAGTTACCGAAAAGGCGGACAGCTCCATCCGTTTCAACTGGTTCGGCGCAATGCACTGCGGCGAAGACTGGGAATACGGCTACAAGGTTAAAGGGATCGAGGAGAATGTCCTGAAAGTAAACATCCTGGAGCGTGACACAGACCTCGAACTTGCCGCCGACTGTGATAACTGCTGCTATCTCATGCCGATAGAATACACCGCTTCGACAGCAGAAGAGATCGAATCACTCAAAGCGATCGAAATCAATTACGCAGGCAAAAACCATACAGCCTATTTCGAGATAAATTAAGGCTCGCAGCCGGATCTGAAAACCGATATCCGCGCTTTACACAATTTTGCAGTTCTGCTCCGACTTTATCACTTCGGAGACTGTTTTTTTCGGATTTTTTCACTATAATTATGCGCTTTAAGGCAAAACGATCCTTTCGGGGGAATATTTTTTCCGGTCGGATTGTTAAAAACTGTGTATTTTAGCTGTTTCGGAGTACGGATGTTCTATCTTTTCGGCATTTTGCTTCTCGGGATCGTTGTTTTGGTCCACGAGTTCGGTCACTTTATAGTCGCAAGGCTCTGCGGAGTCCGGGTCGAGGTCT
>JAGAAT010000183.1 GCA_017615095.1 bacterium | reverse complement strand
TTGTTTTACTGGCGGCAGCCGCTGTTGCCCTGCTTGCATTCGCAGGATGCGGAAAAACGGCGTCGGAGCCCGAAGCCAAGGAAAAGGTAAAACTTTCGCTTCACATTATGAGCAAGTGCCCGTACGGTGTTCAGGTCGCGAACGCTGTCAAACCGGTCAAAGACAAACTCGGCAATGCGCTTGACCTCGAAATCAACTTTATCGGCAACGAAAAGGACGGTTCCTGGATGCCGATGCACGGCGAAACAGAGCTCAAAGGCGACAAAATCGCTGTCTGCATGAAGAAATATGCTCCCAAACAGGCTCTTGACCTCATGTTCTGCATGAACAAAGAATACAGAAAGATCCCCGAGACCTTCGATGCATGTGCTTCGGAGCTCAAGCTTGACGCAGCAAAAATCAAAGGCTGTGCCGAGGGTGAAGAGGGTAAAAATCTTGTCGAGGAGAGCTACAAGTTCTCGAAGAGCAAAAACGCAAGCGGTTCTCCGACGATCTTCCTCAACGACCAGCCCTACAGAGGCGGCAGAGGAACAAACGATTTCCTGAGAGCTCTCTGCGCAGAGTACAAAACTGCAAAACCGCAGGTTTGCTCGGAGATCCCGGAACCCAAAAAGGTCCACGCAGTCCTTCTTACGGATAAACGCTGCCCGACCTGCCGTGTTCAGGGTCTTGTTCCGCAGCTGAAGTCCTTCTTCCCCGGCTTGGAAGAGGAGATCCTTGACTACTCCGAACCGAAGGGCAAAGAGGAGTACGACAAGTATGCTGCTGCCGGTCAGAAACTTCTCCCGATCATCGCACTCGACCCGGTAGCAAAGGAAGACGAGGGCTTTGAGAAGGTCGCACGCTGGATCGAAGAGGGCGCAGGCAAACTCTTCCTCAGAGTCGGTGCAAAATTCGACCCGACCAAAGAGATCTGCGACAACCAGATCGACGATACAGGCAACGGCAAGATCGACTGTGCTGATGACGACTGCAAAGAGGCAGTTGTATGCAGAAAAGAGATCCCCGGAAGAGTTGACCTCTTCGTTATGAGCCAGTGCCCCTACGGCGTTATGGCGCTCAACGCAATGAAGGACGTTATGAAGGCGTTCAAAGGCGACAAGCTCGACTTCCACGTAAACTATATCGCAAACGAAACTGGCGACGGCAAGTTCCAGTCGCTTCACGGACAGGGCGAAGTTGATGAAAACATCAGAGAGCTCTGCGCGATCAAACACTATCCGAAAGATTACATGGACTACATCTGGTGCCGCAACGAAAACATCAGAAGCAACGAGTGGAAACAGTGTGCAAAGGGCAAAATCAAAGCTGACGTCATCGAGAAATGCTTCAACGGCGACGAAGGCAAAAAGCTCCACAGCGAGAACATCAAGCTCGGGAACACTCTCGGCATCGGCGGCAGCCCGACATGGTTCATCAACAACAAGTTCCAGGGCGGCGGTGTTGCAGCTCCGGCTATCCAGAAGATGATCTGCGACCACAACCCGAACTTCAAGGGCTGTGCTGAAGCGAACAAGATCCTTCCTCCGGAAGACGGCAAAGCTCCCCAGCCACAGGGATCCTGCGGCTAGACCGATCCTGACTCCCCTATTTGATCCCAGCTATAAATCCTCATAACAAATACAAATCATGCTTGACGACAAGATCTTCACATTCAACAGCTATATGAAGCGGAAATTCGGTGCCAGAGTTGCCAGAGTTGCGCTCCATACCGGATTCAACTGTCCGTGGAACAGGTGCATATTCTGCCGCAGGGATTCGTTTTCACCTGATATCACGGCGGATATGTCAAAACCGGGCTGGCGGGAGACTCTTGAAAAAAGCATGGATTTTCTGAGGAACCGCTACAAAAACGAGTTTTTTGCAGCCTATTTTCAAAGCGGAACGGCAACCTTCGGCGATGAAGCAGTCCTCAGCAGATTTTTCCGTCAGGCAGGAGAGATCCCCGGCGTGGTGGCGGAGATTTTTTCAACGCGTCCCGATTATCTGACTCAAAAGGAGATCGGGACGATCCTCCGCTCCGTCCCCGAAAAGATCGATGAGATCTGGATAGAGCTCGGGCTCCAGTCCACAAACGATAAATCGCTGAAACTGCTGAACAGAGGACACGACGCCGCCAGCTACTTCAAAGCGGTCGAAAATGTCGAAAAGTACGGAGATTCAAGGATAAAGATCGCGCCCCACATTATTTTGGGGATCCCTGGAGAGACGACCGGCGACATGCTGAAAACCGTTCGGGAGAGCATTCAGAGCGAGGTCGTGCGGGGCATAAAGATCCATCACCTTCAGATCCACAGAGGCACAGAGCTCGAAAGGCTCTATACAGAGCGCCCGTTCAAGCTCCTCGACATCGACGAATACATTGAAATCATTGGCAAAATCATATCGCTTACGCCCAAGGACGTTGTCTTTTTCAGGCTCTTCACGACGACTCCCGCCGAGTATCTTGTCGCACCGGTCTGGCAGCTGAATACGCAGGAGGCGCTCGCTAAATTGGAAAACTATCTCGAAAAAAATAACATACACCAAAGTTCAGCACTTTAAACTTTGCTGCGGGGTGTTATGCCGGATCAGAATTTTGATGTAATCAACGTTACAATTGCAGGGAAAAATTTAGTCGAAGCAAGCGCCGGGACAGGCAAAACCGAATCCATCGCAAAACTTTTCGCCCGGGCAGTCGCCGGCAGCGGTGTCCCCGTCGATAAAATCCTTGTCGTGACCTTCACGAAGGCTGCGACTGAGGAGCTGAAAAACCGGATACTGCTCTACCTGAAAGTGCTCAAAGACCCTCAATGTACCGATAAAGAAGACAAAAGGGAGAAAATCCTGGACTTCAAAAAAAGGCTTCAGAATTGCGGGAAGTATCCTGACGATGAGGATGAGGAGGCTAAAAAGCGGTTGAGAGCAGCGATCGATGATTCCGACAGGATCTCCGTCTCGACGATCCACAGCTTCTGTTCGAAGATAATCAAGGAATTCGCCTTCGAATCAGGATGCAGCTTCGACATGGATATAACAGACGACTCCGAAGCGATCGCCAAGCGGGCTGTGATCGACTTCTTCAGAAGCCGCGCAAACGACTACCCTCACCTCTTCGAAAAGCCCTGGTTCAACATTGACGACCTTGCAAAAATCGCAAAGAGGCGCCTCGCCAACCCGCTTTTAAGGCTTCGGGATGCCGAAAGAGAGGATCCGGGGAACGACACGGCACTTTTTTTCAGCCAGTTTTTTGAATTTATCGACGGAAAAGTGAAGGAGTACCGCTCAGGCATGGGGCTTGCGGGCTTCGACGACCTGATCTCGATCCTTTACGAGATCCTCTCCAAAAACGACAGCTCCGCAAAGGCTCTCATCAAGGCTGTCCGAGAGAAATACTCTATTGTTTTCATTGACGAATTTCAGGACACAGACCCAGTGCAGACTGAAATTTTCAGCCGACTTTTCGGCGACCCGGATCACACGGTTTTTTATATCGGAGACCCGAAGCAGTCGATCTATTCGTTCCGTAACGCCGACATTTTCGCCTATCTGAAGGTCGCAAAGGAGATGAAGGCAGACAGGATGAAGGTCAACTACCGCTCCTCGGAAAAGGCAGTTGCCGCAGTAAACCGGCTGTTCGAACCGAAAGGCATCTTTCAGATAATCGAATATAAACCCTCAGACCACAACACGCAGGATCGGATCATCCTGGAAAACGGCAGCGAATACGGCATTGAAATCTGCGACATCACGTCAGGCAGCGGCGAAGATCTGGATAAAAAGGAGGTGGAAAAAATCATCCTTGCCGACATGATTTCACGGATCCGCAGGCTGACCGCACCGGATTCAGGATGCCGGATCGTCAAAGACGGCACGGAAAGACCGATAAAATATTCAGATTTCGCAATAATAGTGCGGAAGAACAAAGAGGCAGAAAAGATAAAAAAAGAGCTCGGGAAATACGGCATACCATCCGTTCTAAACAGCAAGGAATCGATTTTCAAAACCGTCGAGGCGAAAGACCTTCTGATCCTTCTCGACGCCGCAGCAAACCCGGAAAATAAAAAAAAGAGGATGGCTGTCGAGCTCACGGTCTTCCGCGCCCCCGCTTCGGACGAAAACGGGAACAACCGCGATTTCAACGATTTCTGCGAAAACTGGAGAGAATACGGGCTCTTTTCCGCCTTCTCGAAACTCATTCGGACAGACCATATTTCCGACCGGCTTGCCGGAAGCGACCGCCAGTGCCTGACCAATTTCAGCCAGCTTGTCGAGCTGCTTAACCGCTATGAAAAGAGAAACCGCGCACCGGTCGGAGATGTCGCGAAACACCTTCACGACGAGCTCTGCCCCGGCAGCACCGGAGATGGAGAAGATGAGGACTCACGCATTGACAACGACAGCGAAAACGCGGTAAAGATCCTGACCCTCCACACGAGCAAAGGGCTTGAATTTAATATAGTTTTCTCTCCAGACGTAATGAGCGCGGAAAATCAGGGAAAGGATAATTTCGCACTTTACCACAATGAAGAGGACTGCCGCCAGTACCTTTCGCTCTCTAAGGACGATGTAAAAGAGAACGTCAGAAAAGAGGATCTGGCCGAAAACATGCGGCTGCTCTACGTCCTCACAACAAGAGCAAAATTCCTTACGCTCCTCTACTTTCAAAAATCCGCAAAAAGCAGGACGACGCCTCTTCTCGAAAAGATCGCCGGACCGGACGGCATCAAAGCCTTCTGCGAAGGATCAGGAGGCACGATCCGCTACAGAAAGGCATCTGATCCGCAGCCTGCTCCGCTCCCCGGCAGCTTCACGCTTGACTGGAAGGAGGAGCATCTGGGAAGACGGCTCCACTACCGCGGGATCACCAGCTTCAGCGGGATCAGCGCATCAGGCATGAGCGGAGAAGAAACCGGAGACGACTCTTCCTTCGTAACCGACGAAGAGGTGACACCGAATGACAGGCAGGAAGAGAAGCGCCGTCAGAACATCGAACCGAATGAAGAAGTTACGCTCAAATTTCCGAGCGGACGCGACGAAGGTACGCTGCTTCACTCGATCTTCGAGAGTATCGATTTCAGTGCCTCAGACGAGGAGAGGGGTCGTGTTGCCGGGACCCTTTTGAATAAAAACCGGCAGCTCTTCAAAAACTGCGGTGAGCTTGACGAGATTTTCGATTCCGTCAAGGCAAACGTGAAAACCGTCTGCGAGAAGCCCGTTTTCGGCGGCTTTTCCCTTTCCCGGCTGGATCGCGGACGCGATACCCTTTCGGAGTGTGAATTTTATTATAAGGTAGAAAACACCGACCTCGAAAAGCTCTGTTCCCTGATCCGGGAGAACGAAAATCTGGAGCTTGCCCCCATGAAAAACTCAGTCGACGGCTTCATCCTGGGCTACATCGACCTTGTTCTGAAAGCGGGCGGAAAATACTACCTCGTTGACTGGAAATCCAATAATTTAGGCGACATACTTGCCGACTACACCCGTGAAAAGCTTGAAGAGGAGATGAAAAAGCACAACTACTTCCTCCAGTTTTTCCTCTATCTCGCGGCTCTCGACCTCTACCTTTCAAAGACAGACCCGGACTACAGCTACGAGAAGAGCTTCGGAGAGGTCGTCTACATATTTCTACGCGGAGTCAGCGATAAACCGGAGAGTGAAACAGGACTCTACAGATACCGTCCGAAACTTGCAACAGTAAAGGCAGTACAGAGGCTTTTCGCAAACAGCAGGAAAGATAAAAATGGCTAGCATGATCAAAGAGTTGTTTGAAAAAAAGGTGATCTCGGCTACAGATTTCGGGATCGCCGGCTTCCTCTCCCGGGAGTCAGGATCCGGTGATCCGGACAAACGCGAGACCCTTGAACTTCTGGCGGCACTTATATCGATGCAGGCCGGAACAGGGAGCTCCTGTCTGACAGAGACAGCCTACAGGCGCTTCAAAGAGGAGCTGAAGCAGTTTTCCGGAGAACTTTCACTCTCCTTCGACCCGGAGTCGAAGTTCCCGGAGTGGAAAGGCTTTCAAGAACTCAGCTGTTTCAACGACTTATACACAGCAGACCCTTTCCGCGAGTTCAAGCCGGTCGTCTTTTTTAAGGACCGCTTCTACTTTTATAAATACTGGCTCCACGAAAAATCGCTTGCCGAAAAGCTTTGCCGGCTTGCATCCGAAAGCGGCGGACACGCAGAAGAATTCGACAGATTTTCAAATATTTTCAATGAGTTGTTTGACGCAGAGTCTGCTGAGCAGAGAGCTGCCGCGGAACTTTCCGTAAAGAACAGGATGACCGTTATCACCGGCGGTCCGGGCACAGGAAAGACGACGATCATTTCAAAAATCATTTTGACGCTGCTCTCGCTCTACCCCGAAGAAAAGGTCCTTCTCGCAGCTCCGACAGGAAAGGCTGCTTCAAGAATGAACGAATCCTTGAGAAAGAACCTGCCCGCCGGCA
>JAGAAT010000182.1 GCA_017615095.1 bacterium | reverse complement strand
CTCCCCCTGAGCGGGAGCCAGGCAAAACCCTGCCTCGCCCTTCTGGAGAGGTGTCACAAAGTGACGGAGAGGGTGGAGACGCCTCGCGCCGTGTCTAAGCCCTACCTCACGCAACGGATATTTTAACTCAAGTTTTAGATATTTCTTTAGATATATTTCCAAAAACTTGATTTTTTATCAAAGTTGTTGCTTCATATTTTGCAAAAAATTTTCTTGAGAGCCAATGAATGATGAATGAAAAAATTTACCAAATTTTAAAGACCGGAGAAACAGTTGCCGTAGAATTCAAGCGCTGCGGCGGACATATTGAGAATGATGTCTATGAAACAGTATGCTCTTTTTCGAATCGGTTCGGTGGAGATATTTTTCTTGGTGTTACAGATAAAGGGATCGTAGAGGGCGTTCCTGAAAACGCGGCTCCCGAAATGATAAAGAATTTTGTCAGCGTCATTTCGAATCCGACCCTGTTTTTTCCGACTCTCTATCTCGAGCCTGAAGTTATGAAATACAAAGGAAAAACCATTATTCACATCAAAGTTCCTACCGGTGGTGACGTATATACTTTTAAAAAAGTCATTTATGACAGGGTAAACGATGCCGACGTGAAGGTGACAGCAACGACACAGATCGCGCAGATATACATCAGAAAACAGGAAATCTACACGGAGCGCAAGGTTTTTCCCTACTTGAAAAAAGAGGATCTGCGGCTTGATCTGCTTCCGAGGCTTAGGATTCTTGCTGTGAACAACGCCGGAGGCAGCCATCCGTGGCAGGATATGAGTAACGAAGCGCTTTTCAAAAGTGCCAGACTTTATATGAAAGATCCTGTTACTGGGAAAAGTGGCTTCAATCTTGCTGCGGCAATGCTGCTCGGGAAGGACGAAACCGTTCAGAATGTCTGCCCGGCCTATGTGACTGATGCCATTCTCCGCAAAGTGAATCTTGACCGCTATGACGACCGCGATTTTATTCAGACCAATCTTATAGAAAGTTATTATCGTCTTTTTGAGTTCGCCAAAAAGCATCTGCCGGACAAGTTTTATGTGGAAGATTTGGAGCGGAAATCTTTGAGAAACATCATTGTGCGGGAAATGATCGGCAACACGCTTATGCACCGCGAATTTTCGAGTGCTTATCAAGCCAAGTTTGTAATTGAAGATGATAGAATGTATGTGGAAAATGCGAATAGAACAAAGAAAGACGGTTTGATTACGCCGAAAAATCTGGAACCATATCCTAAAAATCCGATCATCGCTTCGTTTTTCAGGACTATCGGGTTTGCCGATCAGCTTGGAAGCGGTGTCCGCAGGATGTTTAAATACACAAAACTTTATTCAGGTGACAATCCTGTTTTTTTAGAAGGCGATATTTTCAAAATCATTGTCCCTTTGAATGAATCTTATTCGTTTGATTCGCTTGAGCCTGAAAAAAGAGAATCGGAGCCTCAAAATGAGCCTCAAAGTGAGCCTCTAAATGAGCCGCTAAAATCAGTTCTTGAAACTATTCGCAAGAATCCTTATCTTTCAAAAGAACAGATTGCCGCAGAGATCGGAAAATCGCGTGCTACGATAACAAGAGCACTTTCTAAATTGCAAAATGCCGGCATGATTCAGCGTATCGGTGCCGATAAAAACGGCTACTGGAAAATTAAAGAAAAGGGGCTGGCAGAAAAAAACAAATGAGCCTCAAAATGCGCCGGCAAACAGGTATCGAAAATAATAATTATTGATACAAAAGATAAGGAGAAACCGCGATTTCGGAAACTGGAGACACACCGCGGACCGCGTGCGCTCCGTCAAATCTCAAGCCCTCTCAGATTGCCGTTCGGCAACCAGCTCCCCCTGAGCGGGAGCCAAGCAAAACCCTGCCTCGCCCTTCGGGGTCAAGTTGCCAGTGGCAAGTTGACTCGGTGTCACGCAGTGACGGAGAGGGTGGAGACGCCTCACGGCTCGTCTAAACCCTACCTCACACAACGTATTTGTTATTTTTGGGGATATTCCCTGCTTTTTTCTTCAAGAAGTTTGAAATCGCAGCAAAAATTCACGATTTTTCCTGTAGTGATCTGTCTGTCGTATAAAATTGAGGCCTTTTGGATCACCGAATCAATGATTTTGATGCAGAAACTGTACTCTATGTTCAGAAGGACTTTATACTTCTTCATGTCCTCAGAATCATCTGGAGAAGAATTTAAGTTTATTTCTGAATAGAGACCGGGTTTGATCGGAATCATTTTCTTCAAGTCTATGACTGAAATAATGTGTTTCAGCGAGCCGTCAGGATTTTCCGTGTAGATGCCGTTAAAAGCTTTTTTAGATTTTTCACAGTTCTCGAAAATGAGAAAGCGGTCGATATCGACATCTTTCCAAAATTTGTGCTTTTCTTTGGCGGATGAAAGCGGAATAACATATTCTGTTCCTCTATCCTCCACAAGAATTCCCAGATAAGGTTTTGTTTCATAGCCAACCGGCAGGTAATAGACTTCCTTGCAGAAATCGTGGAGATATTTCAAATAGTTCTGATCTATCGAAATGAATTTCAGATTCTTTTTCAAAGAGAACAAAATTATTCCTCAAAAAAATAGGCTGCCCGAAAGCAGCCCTCGTTAATCGTCATCTCTTCGCGGGAACCCGCAGGTTAATGGAGACCTTCAATTGCGAACTATATTGATGAGAATAAAAATGTCAAGAGAATAATCACAAATTTTCTAATTTAATTTTTATTTTTATAAAACAGTCCAACAAATCTCAAGCCCTCTCAGGTTGCCTTTCGGCAACCAGCTCCCCCCGAGTGGGAGCCAAGTCAAACTCGCCTCGCCCTTCGGGGTCAAGTTGCCAGTAGCAAGTTGACTCGGTGTCACGCAGTGACGGAGAGGGTGGAGACGTCCTCGCGGCGTCTCTACGCACTACCTCACACAACGGACGTTGTAGCTGCCGCTCTTCTGGTAGGCGCTCACAAGGCCTGTGCTGAAAAGCATTTGCCACGCGTAGCTTTTACTGTTGAGACGGGTAGAGGAAGACCAGAATGTACCAGTCGGCATATCAGGGAAATATGAATACGGTTTAGCCGATTTTTCAACATTTACCAGTGATGCCAACTCATTTTTATTAGGCAGTCTCCAGTCGCCATATCCAGCGTAAGCCAGGTTTTCACAGTATGAAAGTGCCTCCTGCCATGTTTTGCCTGTTGCATACTCTTTCTGCCACATCAGCCCTGTTTTTGAATCGGTAACAACAACTGATCCGCTTATCGTCTGGGAGGTGAAATCAGCTGATTCTGCGGGCTGCATCTCATCTCCGCTGACACAAAGCACTTTGAGAGCGCTTGTCTTATTGCCACCATTGGTATACGAGCCGTCTCCCGGTATAAAATAGTATGCTTTACTTGTATCGTCTTTGTTTTCTTTCGATGTCCATATAAATCCGCTGCTTGTTGAAGTCGGCATATTCGTGAAATTGGAGTTCGTCGCAGGATTGTATGTGCTGTTGTCAATGATAGTGAGCAATTCCAATGGATTCGGAACACGCCAGTTGCTCTTTCCGCCGTAGTTTGAAGTGTTCAGATCATTGCAGTGGTTTTGTGCATTATCCCAAGAGTATTTTTCTGTTGAAGACGACTGTTCCCAAACAAGACCGGTATTGTTATCAATGACTGTGCCTGCCTGAGCACCAGTCCCCGCTGTAAAGCTCTGCACCGTGCATTTGCTTGTGTGCTGCGCATCCTGACCGTAAAAATCGGCGCTTGATGAAGTAGGACAGGTCATTGACGATGATTCGTTGTAACAGCTTGTCTGACCGGTGCAGATGTTGCCGAGAGTCAAATGCTTGCACTCCTCTTCAACCCAGAAGTAGCTTGCTGAGCATTTAAACCTGCACTCAGTGGTGCTTGCCTCTTCGCCGTAAACAGCAGTTTTTGCCGGATACCATGAGGAGCCGTTCCATTTCTGCGTGATCGATGAAGCCGAGTTCCACTCCGCATTTGCGGGGAGACCTGCGCAGTTTACCTGCCGTGTCGCCGATCTGACACAACGGACATCGTTGCTGTCACTTGTGCTGGAGTGGTTTATGTTTCCTCGGTAAAAACCAACGAGCCAAGCTCTGCCTTCAGTATCCGATGTCTTGGAGGAAGACCAGAGATTGATGTTGTTGTCATCGCCGAGTTTGCTGTATGAACCGTCGGTTTTGCCGCCACAATAGCAGTTGCTGTTGTTATTGTTATAAGTGGTTGCCAGATAATCTGGATCAGATACCCGACATGCACCGTCCGTCTGAGAGCCGGCGCAGTTTTGAATAAGTGTTCTGAGTTCGTCGATATTCGGCAGTCTCCAGTCGGTGTATCCGCCTTCGGTCAAATTTTCGCAGTACGGACCGGCATTGCCCCAATTCATCTTGTCTGACGCCAATGCAGACCAGGTGAGTTCGCTTTCCGGGTCGGTATAGGGAGTTTCAGGAACGCAGCGGATGTCGTTCCATGCGTAGCCTTCGACGCACTTGAATGCGCAGTCTGCCTCGCCGGATTGATCGTAGACGGCAGAGGGGCGGCTCCACCCGGCTTCCTCAGTCCAGAAGGGCGTGTAGGTGCCGTTTCCTACCCACTCGGCATTCTCGATCAGACCGGTGCACGCAGTCGGTTCACCGTAGTCGGATTCGCAGGTGCCGTTTGTAGAAAGGAAGTGGTAGTCTTCCGCGCAGTCATAGCAGCAGTCGCCGGTATCGCCGCCGCAATACTGCGTCGTTGCCATATATTCCAGAGAAGCATGGAACATGCCGTGCTGCCCGTCGTCTGTCCAGACCGTATTTTCGGGCTTCTGACCGCACATCTCTACGTCATCTCCGACGAGTTCGCAGTACGGATCGTTGATGTCGTCAGTGTTGAGCGGTCTCTCCTCCGGGCACTCGCAGACACCCTCGTCCTCGTTCCAGACGAAGCCGTCAAGGCATCTGAAGGAGCACTCCTCCTCCTCTTCGCTGAATCTCGGTTCCGGTTCATACCAGTAGCCGTCTCCGCTGCCAAGTTCTCCGGTATTTGTCCAATAAGTGTAGTATGTTTTGTTTACCCAGTAGGAGTATTCAGGAATTTCTCCCTCGCACTCAACGAAGCTTCCGTCATTCGATACACAGTGCCCGTTTTCGATGTGGAACTCGTCATCGCCGCAGAGAGTGCAGTCTTCATTGCAGAAACCGTACTGACCGTTGTTGAGTTCACCGTCATCGCAGAGTTCGTCACCGTTGAGTATGCCGTCGCCGCACCTGATGGTGTCGGTACAGTCTGCGTTGCAGTGTCCGTAGGTGCCGTTGAGTTCGCCTTCGTCGCAGGCTTCTTCGACCTTATCGATGATTCCGTCGCCGCAAGTAAGGATCGCGGTGCAAAGAGCGTTGCAGTGTCCGTATGCGCCGTTCATGTTGCCGTCATCGCAGGCTTCTTCGTCCTCGCTGACGATTCCGTCGCCGCATGTAAGGATCGCGGTGCAGTCTGCGTTGCAGTGACCGTAGGTACCGTTGAGTTCTTCGCCTTCGTCGCAGAACTCGCTCATTCCTTCAACAGCGATGCATTCCTGATCCTGAATGTTTTCGCACTCGGCATTCTGGATGATGCCGTCGCCGCAGTAGGGCAGAGGCTGGCATGAGACGGTATCAAGATCCCATTCGTAGCCTTCGACGCAGATGTATGCGCAGTCGCCCTCCTCCGCGTAGTGAGCTGTCTTGTACGGATAGCCCTTGCCGTTCCAGGTCGGGATGTAAGTATCACCGTTGACCCATTCTGCGTTTTCAGGAAGCTCGCCGCAGGACTCAGCCGGTCTCGTGTCGGACTGGCAGCTTCCCTCTTCGTAGTGGTAGTCGGTAGCGCACTCGTAGGTGCACTCCTCGCCTTCATCCTCGAAGTAGGTCGCCGCAGGTTCAGTCGACCAGGCTTCATCGATCCAGAAAGGTGTGTAGGTCGAAATCTTCCAAGCCGCATTAGCCGGAAGGTTCGTGCAGTTTTGAGTTTCGCCGGTATT
>JAGAAT010000181.1 GCA_017615095.1 bacterium | reverse complement strand
CTTGAAAAATATATGGATGTTCTCGGACGGGAGGATAAGCGTGTACTTCGTCATGCTTTTCTGAACAGCTACTTTCAGACAGGACTTAAAAATCTCATGGATGTGGCGATAATCAACCGCGCCGAAAAGGAAGAGCTTTCCTATCTGAAAGAAACTTATGTGCGCGAGGATGAGATACCCTTTGATTTCAGCCGCCGCCGTATGAGTGTTGTGCTCCATGACAGAAAGGATGCCGAGTTTAAGACCAGATCTCTTGAGTTCCTCGAGCACCGGTACCACATCCGGAAAGAGCTTGACCTTGTCTATCCCGTTCTCGTAGTTTTCGGTGAATTCCTTCACGATATCGTCCCAGTCGTTGTTGACGTCGAGCGAGATCTCACGGTAAAAATTCACCGCCGGAAAGCAGAAATGCTCTCTGTAAAATTCGGTGGTGAGCGGTTTGAGCCTGCGCTTTTCCATGATCCCGTTGAGGGCGTTCACGCTGAGCCAGACATCGTCGATCAGAGTGCCGTTCCAGTCAAAAATAACCAAGTCGAGATTCCGTGTCATTTCTTACTCCTTGTTTATGGTGTAGCTGACGAGCTCCGTGACGGTCTGACGTGTTTTTTTCGCCTCGTTCAGATCCTCCAGCTCCGTTACGATCTTGACGATACCCACTTTTGCGACGAAGTAGTGATAGGAGTGGAGCGCCTTTTTCCCCGGCAGCGCGACATAGGTGTGGACCTTGATCGCCCCCTCGAATTTCCCTGCCGGAACGATGACCTGTTCGTCAACGCCGACAGTCTTTCTGATCTCGCGGGATTTGTTTCTGAGGATCGCAGTCCACTCTTCGCGCTGGAGCGGGAACATCAGGAGATAACGCTCGTTGTCGCGTATGCCGTGGCGGTCGATCTTGAGTCTGCCGCCCCGGTTGTCCGTGAACCATTCGCCGTCCGATGCGACTATCGTGACATCCATCTCTCCCGAGGAGCCGAAGTAGTTTACGCGGTATTTCCAGCTGTTGCCTACGGCAAGCGGAAAGTATTTCGCAGCCGACGAGCTGTAGTCAGAAAGGTGCGGAGATTTCTCCTTTTTTTTGTTTTCACCGCATCCGGCGAATGAAAGCAGAAGGAGAAAAGCCAGCAAAACGAGAAGCACTTTTTTCATAAAAAACCTCCGATTCAGGTCAATTCAAAAAAAATTGCCGAAATATACCAAAAGTTGTTAAAAAGACCACAGAAAATGAATTTTTTTGGAGAGAGATGTTTTACGATACGGCCGGATACCTTGATTTCCTTCACTCGGTCAGGCTCGATTTCAGCGGAGCGGCAGAGACGCTGCCGGGCGGAAATGAGGCTGTCGTAGCAGTCGGAAAGTCGGCTGCTTTCATGTACGAAAAATTTCTCGAGTTCCGCCATGAAATGGCGCAACTTCCTGTTTTTATTGCGGCTCCTCAAGGCTCTGACACCTTCGGCATCCCTAAAGAGCGGATCGTTTTTTCGACTCATCCGCATATAACTCAGAAGAGTTTCGAGGCTGCGGAGAGGCTCCTTGAGTTTCTGACAAGGCTTCGCCCCTGGCGTGTCTATGTCCTTCTGAGCGGCGGCAGTTCGGCACTTCTGGAGAAGAGCAGCGACCCTGAAACGACGGTGAAAATCAACGACCGGCTGCTGAAGAGCGGTCTCCCGATCACCGAGATGAACAGGATCCGCATTGAAAATTCGCTGATCAAAGGCGGCAGGCTGGCTGCGGCGTTCCCCGGGACCGACTGGCGGGTCTTCGTGATGAGCGACATCCCGTTCGAGCGGGGCGAAAGGCTTGTCGGTAGTATGCCGTTTTACAGGGAAGATCTCGAAAATACAAGTCTTTTTGTTACGGCGGACTCCGATTCGCTTCACGATGCTCTGCTCAGTATGCTGCCGCGTGAGACTCTCTCGATCCGCAGATTTACCGGGAGCGTCGGCGAACTCGTCCAGATCCTGAGGCACTCCGCCGAAAACTCTGTGCCCTGCACGCTAGTTACCGGAGAACCGCTTCTGGCGATCGCTCGCGGGGCAGGCGGGATCGGAGGAAGGATGAGTCATCTCACACTTTCATTTTACAAATATCTTCCTGAAAACGCAGAACTTTTTGCTCTTTCTTCGGACGGGATAGACGGCAGTTCTCCTTATGCCGGTGCGATCATTTCGGAAAAGAAGAGGATCCCTGAAGAGAAAATCGCCAAAGCGGTCGAAGAGTTCGATTCGGCGCCGCTTTTGAATGAATACGGCTTCGAGCTCCGCAGCGGAGCGACCGGGATCAACCTCAACGACTTCGTGATCCTCAGGCTCAAAAATTGACAAAAGGGCTTAAATCGGTAACATATCCCGTTTTTTTGCCGGAGTGGTGAAATAGGTAGACGCACTGGACTCAAAATCCAGCGGGGGCGACCCCATACCGGTTCGATTCCGGTCTCCGGCACCATCTTTTTTCAGTTATTTCCTCAAAAAACTTGAGCAGAAAAGCAGGAATGAGAGCCCGAAGACTATTCCTGAGGCGAGTGTCGAGTTTTTGTTTTCCGTCAGGCAGAATGCGAGTGCTGAAGCGGACATCAGGAGTGCGGTCGAAACCCTGGTGGCAAGGCGCGATGTGAATTTCCGCTCGCTTTCGGAGAGGAAATGGAGCATCTGGTGGCGGATCTCGCCTGCCTCGAGCTTCGAAACGATATCGTTGACTGTCCCCGGGAAGTTTTGCAGAAAATCCAGAAATTTGATCATTATCGTAAAGGAATCGCCGGCTATCCTTTCCGGAGTCATACGCTGGAGGATGACCTTTTTCGAAAGCGATTCCGCGACTGTCATAAGTTTGAAATCGGGACTGAGCCGGCGGCAAAGCCCTTCGAGCAGCGTGAAGCTCCGCAATAGCAGGGTCAGCTCTCTCGGGACGCGGAGCCTGTACTTGAAAAACAGCGCCGCGAGCTGGCGGTAGAGCTGGTTCGAATCGATATCGGAAATGTTGTCCGGCAGCGCCCGGAAGATCCTCCGGAACTCCTTCACGAAGAGTTCTCGGTTCTGGACATCAATATTCCCGCTGAGTTCGAGGTATATCCTTGCGACCCGGTCCCAATCCTTTGCTGCAAACGAAATGAGGATGTCCGCAATGCTTTCTCTGAGGTAACGGTCGAGCTTCCCGCAGAGTCCGCAGTCGATCAAAACGATGCGGTTGTCCTGCTGGAAAAAAATGTTCCCGGGGTGAAGGTCGGCATGGAAAAAACCGTCGATCAGGATCATCTGCATAAGCATTTCGGCTCCGCGTTCGGCAATCAGGCGGCAGTCGAAACCCGCAGAAGCTCCGCCGGCGACGACATCGTCAAGCTTGCTGCCGGAGATCCGCTCCATGACGAGCAGCTGTTCCGTGCAGTATCCGTCGTACATTTTCGGGAATGAGAGCCATTTCCATTCGCTGCCCGCAAAGTTCTCCCTGAACTTGTTGGTGTTGCTCTTTTCTATCAGCAGATTGAGCTCGGCGTTCATCGACCAGAAAAACTCTTCGGCTATCCCCTTGAAATCGAAATTTTCACCGTACGGGCTCTTTTTCAGACCGTCTGCGATCCAGAGGATTATCTCCATATCGGTCCTGATCGTCTCGACGATCCCGGGTTTTCTGACCTTCAGTACGACATCTGTCCCGTCGGTGCGGAGCTTTGCCGAATAGACCTGCGAGATCGATGCGGAGGCGATCGGTGTTTCATCGAAATCCTCAAAAATTTCGTCGATCGGGGCCGAAAGCTCCTGCTCGATTATCGGTTTTATGAGGCTGAATCCGATCGGTTTCACGTTGTCGGTGAGCTTTTTCAGCTCGTTCGCGAGCGATTCCGGGATGATGTCGCTCCGCAGCGACATGAGCTGCCCGAGCTTGATGAAGGTCGTTCCGAGTTCCTCGAATGCGAGGCGGATCTGCTCTTCGATCCTGAGGTCCTGACCGTCGCCGCTTCCGGCGTTTTCGACTCTGAAAAGGTTGAGTAGAGAGGTCGGAAAGTATACGGCAAGCCCGTGTTTTGCGAGGATCGTACCGATTTCGTGTATACGCTTGAGTTTGTTGAGTTTTGTCATTTTTTAGTGAATATAGGCTCTTACGAAAATTTTGTCGCGGTGCGTCTCGCTCCTCAGCTCTGCGACCATGCGCTCCAGCTGCTCTATCGAATAGGTGGTCGAAGCCTGGGCTGCGGGAAGGTATGCGTGGTCGCTTACGAAGCGCTGCAAAAACCAGTTCGCCTTAGCCGGAACGAACTCTGCGAGGTGGTAGAGCCTCTCGTGGCTCTCGACGATCGGCGGATACATCGTCGTCCGGTATTCGGCGGCGACGTCACTGTTCCCGATCAGATCGGCTGTGGTTTTCAGCAGCTTTTCGACCTCTTCCGCAGGGTATGGCGAGCCGAGCTCTGCGTATCTGTCCGGTGTGGTTTTTATGTCGATCGCGATGTATGAAATCAGCGGGAGTGCCTTTTTTATGAACTCCGGTCTGAGCCCGTTGGAATCGAGTTTTATCGCCGCATCTGTCTCGTTTCTGATCTTAGCCATGAGGTCGATCAGTTCGTCGTAAAGAGAGGGTTCGCCGCCTGAAAAGACGATGCCGTCGATAAATTTTGAACGCCTTTTTATCTCAGAGATGATCGTCTCCTGCGAAATTATCGACTCTTTTTTTATCTCGAAAAGCGAACTGTTGTGACAGAACGGGCAGCGGAGGTTGCAGCCCGCAACGAAGTAGATCGAGGCGATTTTCCCCGGAAAATCGACCAGCGAGGTCGGAAGATAACCTGTGACAGGCAGCATGTTCACCTCCGCAAACTGAATTGCAAAATATTGAATTTATTTGATGTTTTCAGGGTTAAGACAGTCCAGCTCCGGCAGGACGAAGCGACCGTCCTTTCTAACCAGAACGTCGTCGAAGTAGATCTCTCCGCCGCCGTATTCAGGAGTCTGGATCATGACCAGATCCCAGTGGATCGACGACTGGTTGCCGTTGTCGCACTCCTCGTAGCAGCGTCCGGGCGTGAAGTGGATCGAGCCGCAGATCTTCTCGTCGAACAGGATGTTTATCTGAGGTTCGATGACATACGGATTGACGCCGATAGCGAATTCGCCGACATATCTTGCGCCTTCGTCGATGTTGAAGATCTCCTCGAGCTTATCAGGATGGCTCCCCTCGAATTTGACGATCCTGCCGTTTTCAAAGGTAAGCACGATGTGGTCGAACCTTGTTCCGAGGTATGCCGTCGGCGTGTTGTATTCGATGACTCCGTTGATCGAGTCGCGGACCGGCGCGGTGTAGATCTCACCGTCAGGGACATTGCATTCTCCTGAGCATTTTATTGCCGGGAGACCCTTGATCGAGAAGCGCAGATCCGTCCTCCCGGGACCGAGCAGGCGCACTTTGTCCGTGCGCTCCATCAGCGCCTTCAGAGGATCCATGGCGCGGTCCATCTTTGCATAGTCGAGTGTCGTGACGTTGAAGAAGAAATCCTCGAAAGCCTCGATCGACATGCTTGAAGCCTGTGCGAAAGCCGGTGTCGGGAACATCGTCGTGACCCATTTCTTCTCCATGATGGCGTTGCTCACGTCGCTGCGGTACTTCTGAACGATGTTCATCATCTGCTTCTGGTCGATGTCGTTCGTCTCGAACTTGTTCTCAATGGCGCGGATTCCGATGAAGGCGTCCATCTCTTTGATGAGGTCCAGTTCGTTTTTCCTCATTATTTCAAGCATCCTGTCGTTTGCGCCCTTGTAGAGTTTCCGTTGGATCGTCTGGGCAGTGAAAAGGACGAACGGGTTTGCCTTTGCAGCGTAGATCGCGTCGATCAGCTCTTCGATCATCGGCATCGCGGCAGTGTCTACGGCGTTGATGAGTATGTTTTCGCCTGGCTGAGCCTTGACGGAATAGTTGACGAGCAGCCCGGCAAATTTCTTTATTCGCGGATCTTTCATGGTGCTCTCCATAAAAATTTTAAACGACCCATTCTAGTGATGTCCGGCTTTTAGGCAAAAAAATTAGCGACGGATCTCCATTATCGCGTCAATGACGCCGGACAAGTCTTCGGGACGCGAAAACTCATCTCCGGTTTTGGGCTGGTAGGGGGCGTCGGTTTCGGTCAGGATACGTTCTTCTGGCAGATTCCTGACGCAGTCGATAGCCCTTTTGTGGCCGTTCAGGAGCGCATTGTCGAAGCTGAAAAAGCCGTTTACGCCGTGCCTCAAAAATGTTGCAGCCTCCTCGAAAGTGCCTGAATATGAGTGAAAAATCACAGAAGTTGTTTTTTTGAGGAGATATTCGAGTGAAAAGAGCGGCTGGACCGCCTTTCTGATGTGCAGAACGACCGGAAGACCGTGCTCAGCCGCGATCTCTAGCTGCCTTTTAAAAAGTTCGGACTGAAGGTCGAAGGTCGCCTTGAACTTGTCTGAAAAGAGGTCTAGTCCGATTTCGCCGACCGCATCTATCCTCCTTTCGTCAATCAGCCGGAGCAGAGTGCCCAGCTCCTCTTTCTGCGGATCCTGCGGGTGTATCCCGAACGATATTTTGAGCTTTTCCGCTGCCTCGGGATGCGCTTCCCGGAAAGCTTCGACAAACTCCACTTCACCGATGTTCCGGCATGAGCAGAGCGCGGAGTAATCCTCTGCTTTTTCAAAAAAAACGGCGGAACCGGGAGCCTTTTCAAGGGCTTGAAGCAGGTGAAGGTGGGAATCGCGCATCAGTTCAGTTTGATGGAGTACGGGGCGTTCTGGTAGGCGATGAATGCCTTAAAATCCGCATTGCTGCTCTTTTTGAAGTCACGGACAAGCGTCTTCACCGTGACCGGCGTATTGTTCTCTTCACTCAAGTGGGCGAAGATGACGGTTTTCGGATGCCTTTCGAGGCGGCTGAGTGCATCGATGGAACTTTCGTTCGACAAGTGTCCGAATTTACTGTGTATCCTTCTTTTCAAATCTGGCGGGTAGTGGGGGTTTTTGTAGAGCATTTCGACATCGTGGTTCGCCTCAAGAATGAGGTGTTCGCACCTGTTGAAGTAGCTCAGCATCCGGTTCGTGACCATTCCCGTATCGGTCGCCAGACAGAAACTTTCGCCGCTCGGCATCTCAAGAAAAAATCCGACAGGATCTGCGGCGTCGTGTACCGTCGAGAAGGCGGTGCAGAGGAACTTCCCGACCCGGAAGGGCTTGTCGGGCAGCAGGCTTTTCGTGTCAACGGTGTATTTCCCGTCGGAACAGATCCTTTGGAGCGTCTGCGATGTCGAAAAGATCGGGATACCGAGTTTGCAGGCGGTGTAGGCGACTCCGCGGATGTGGTCGATGTGTTCGTGAGTCACGAGTATGGCTATCGCGTCGGAAAGATCGACACCGAGCCCTTCGGCTGCACACTTGAACTGCTTGAAACTGAGTCCCTGATCGATGAGGATAGAGCCCTCTTCCGATTGGATTATGTACGAATTCGCCTTGGACCCGCTT
The DNA here is from genome assembly GCA_017615095.1 of bacterium. Classification (GTDB taxonomy): domain Bacteria; phylum UBP6; class UBA1177; order UBA1177; family UBA1177; genus UBA1177. The sequence continues at coordinate 855 of JAGAAT010000181.1, read as the reverse complement.
GAGATGATATGGAGCGTCTCAGTCATCTACACTCCGAGGAACTCCTTGAATTCGTTGATAAATTCTTGAGTGTCGCGCTCGAGCAGGAATGTGTTGAAGAGCGCTTTGACGATCAGTTCGAGCCTCGTCATCGAGAGCAGTCTTGCCGAAATCATCGTATCTTCATCCTTTTCACCCGTGATCGGCAGCTTGACAGCCGTCACCTTGAATGGTGCCGCCTTGATCTGGAAGAGCCACTGGAGTTCGCCTGAAGAGATCCTGATCTTGGCCTCTGCCGGCAGTCTCCCGATCTTGATCGAATTGCGGACTGAGACGAGGTCGCTGATGCTCATCGCCTTGATAGTTTCGGAGTAGTCGTCGCCTGTTATTGATGAAAGCGTGATCGTCTCCTCGACGCTGATCGTGATCTCGCCGATCCCGAGATTGTTGAGTGAGACGGTGTTGTCCGTGCAGCTTTTGTAGTACAGCCAGAGCAGGAATTCCGTGCCGAGATATCCGATTCCGTGTTTTTCCTTTGTCATTTTTCCTCTCCCCAGATTTTTGAGAAAATCGGCTCAAGCTTTTCGGCTCCGCCAAGCTCTTTGACCGAATCAAGAACCGAAACCTCGTCGATCGTCGTTTCGAAGGTGCGCTCGAAATGCGGGATAAACTTTGCGATCAGAGTTGCCGACTGCGAAAAGAGGTATACGAGCTGAGTCTCCATATCCCACGCGACCTCGACGATGGTCGTCTTCGGATAGGAGTTGGTCTTCATGTGCTTGATAGTCTGCTCGCGAAGCTCCTTTTTCTGGTGTGCGTTGAGGTATTCGAGGTTGTTTTCGCGTTTGAAAACGAACTCCGTCTCCTCGAGGTAAG
>JAGAAT010000180.1 GCA_017615095.1 bacterium | reverse complement strand
TAGTGTGGTGAAAAATAGGACTTTACTCTTTACTGAAAATCTTAGGAAACTCCTTAAGGATGTCGCAGAGTTCGTTGATTGAGTCACGGCACATTTCCCCGAATTCTTCGAAAGCGACTTCGCGCGACACTTCATCGTTTTTCATCGTGTCGATGAAATTGAAAATACTCTCGATCAAACCCGGCTCGTTTTCTCCGCCGCTGCTTTCTTCGCTGCACTCTTCCGTTTCGCTGTCTTCGTTTTCACCGCAGTCGTCACAAATGCATTCGGAACCGGCAGGATCTTCCTCTGATTCATCACATTCGTAACTTTCAATGATTTTGTTTTCATCATCCGTCCTCTCGACATTCATCATTTCAGCAACGTCTTCCATTGCTTCTGCAATGCCTTCAAATAAACTTGTCATAATTTCCTCCATAAAAAAGTTGACGATGATGATTATAAACACTGGGTTGGGCATATAATGTCCAAGTGGAGAAAAAATTTCAAACTGTGTAAATTTACGACATCGGGATGATTACGCTACCAATCGCCTCTAGAAAGTTCTGCACCTGACTCGATTCGCGCTTTCCAGTTTTGCACCAAACGGCGAAGTGCTCGCAGTTGTTGAAAAAAAGGTTGTATTTGCCTTCTCCGAGCTTGCTTTCGGCTCTTTTGACGGTCTCTTCCGGTGAATAGATGGTCATTTCGTTGCCGAAGAATGTGTCAAGAGCAAGTTTGAAAAGGCCTTCAAAATCAAACAGTTCGGGATTTTCGACATAATCGCGGAAAGCTTCGAAATCTACGACGAAAACATTGTCTGCGCCGTTTTTGAACTGCGCCAAAGTCGCCCTGCGGACACATATATCTACGCCGAAATCGCCGCCTTCATTGGAAAAATGGATGACTTCGTTGTTTCCGGTGTATATGCCGTAGTGGTCGTACACACCTCTGTGGACACCGATAACATCCCCTTTTCTAAGGTCCGAATCAGAGACCGTGCGGATGAAATCACAGCTCTTTTTGCGGGATTTTTTTGGAATTATTGGTGTTTCAACAATTGTTGGAAAAAACTCAAACGGACTTTTTGCTCTGCCAAAACCGCCGAAATCCGAACCGAAAATACTCATTTCACCCTCCTTTGAAAAGTTGATAACCCCAAAACCCAAGCATCATATCCGTCTGTGCGTTTCCGCAGCAAACAACACGATTTTACGCAAGGAACTGGGCATATACTGCCCCAGGTCGGGAAATTTTGTTACCAAAAGAAGTTCCTGTTATAAGCACAAAATTTTTAAAAAAAAGGGCTTGAAGCGTCGTTTTTCTGTCTATAAATCAATGCAGTTTTCAAATGGAGGCAGATTATGAGTTACGGACAGCAGAATGAAGCTCCAAGCAAAGATTCTTGGAAGCAGTACGGAAGAAACATCGTCGAGCTGGCGAGATCGGGCAAACTTGACCCGGTGATCGGCAGAGACGGCGAGATCAGGAGGATCATCAGGATCCTTTCGAGAAGGACGAAAAACAACCCGGTCATCATCGGTCAGCCGGGTGTCGGCAAAACAGCGATCGTCGAGGGTCTGGCGAGAAGGATCGTCAACGGCGATGTTCCCGCAAGTTTGCAGAAAAAGGAGATTTTCGAGCTCAACATGGGTTCGCTGATCTCCGGTGCGAAGTACCGTGGAGAATTTGAAGAGCGTCTGAAAAGCGTTCTCGAGGCGGTTCGCGAATCGGACGGCAAAATCATCCTCTTCATCGATGAGCTGCACACGATCGTCGGCACCGGTCAGGGCGACGGGATCGACGCAGCGAACATGCTGAAGCCTATGCTGGCGCGAGGCGAACTGCACTGCATCGGCGCGACCACCCTCGATGAATACAGAAAATACATCGAGAAGGATGCCGCCCTTGAGAGAAGGTTCCAGCCGCTGATCATCCAGCCGCCGGACGAGGAGGAGACGATATCGATCCTGCGTGGTCTGCGTGAGCGTTTCGAGGTCCACCACGGAATCACCATTTCGGAAGGCGCGATCGTCGCGGCAGTCAAACTTTCGAGCCGTTACATCTCCGACCGTTTCCAGCCGGACAAGTCGATCGACCTTATCGACGAGGCGTGTGCGATGCTCAGGACCGACAACGACAGTATGCCGGCCGAGCTTGACGACATCATACGTAAAAAGTTGCAGCTCCAGATCGAGTTCGAGGGCTTCCGCAGAAAGGATTCCGGCGCGACTAAAGAGGAGATCCGCCAGCTCGAGGCAAAGCTCGCCGAGGTCAGCAAACTTTACGACGAGAAGCACAAAATCTGGGAAAACGAGAAGGCTCTCATCGACAAAATAAAGGGAATCAAACAGAAGATCGAGCAGGTCAACAGCCAGATCGAAATGGCTAACAGGAACGGAGACTTCGCTAAGGTAGGCGAACTGAAGTACGGAACGCTGATAGCTCTCGAGAAGGAGCTTTCCGAGGCTCAGGCGAAGAGCAACAGTGAAAACGTGATGATAACCGAAGTCCTGACAGAAAAGCAGATCGCCGAGGTCGTCAGCCGCTGGACAGGCATTCCGGTCAGCAACATGACCCAGACAGAGAAAGAGCGTATTTTGCAGCTCCCGGCACGTTTGAAGGAGCAGATCATCGGACAGGACGAGGCTATCGAGACGATTTCAAACGCGATACTCAGATCCAGAGCGGGTCTCACGACACCGAACAGACCGCTCGGCTCGTTCATTTTCGTTGGTCCGACGGGTGTCGGCAAGACGGAACTTGCCAAAAAACTTGCCGGTCAGCTCTTCGATACCGAGGAGAATATCGTAAGGATCGATATGAGCGAGTACATGGAAAAATTCTCCGTCTCGCGTCTTATCGGTGCGCCTCCCGGATATGTCGGCTACGACGAGGGCGGTCAGCTGACCGAGGCTGTACGTCGTAAACCCTCCTCGATCGTACTGCTTGACGAGATCGAAACGGCTCACGACGAGGTCTTCAACCTGCTCCTTCAGATACTCGAGGACGGCAGGCTGACTGACAGCCAGGGCAGAACGGTTTCGTTCAAAAACACGATCATCATCATGACCTCAAACCTTGGCAGCGGGCTTATCAACGCAGGCGGAGGAAAGCTCTCCGACCACGACCGTGAGACGATCATGCAGTCGATCAAGGCGCACTTCAAGCCCGAGTTCATCAACCGTGTCGATGACATCGTGATGTTCAACCCGCTTGACGACGACGACCTGAGGGCGATCACCGACCTGATGCTCAAAAACATCAACAAGCTGCTTGCCGACAGAGAGCTCAGTGTCGAACTCGATGATGCGGCTATGAAGAAGATCATCGACGAGTCCTTCAACCCTGAGTACGGAGCAAGACCGATCAGGCGTTACCTCGAGAAGAACCTCGAAACGCTGCTCGCAGCTTCGATCCTCAAAGGCGAGCTCCCGCCCAAGACCAAGGCTCTCGTTACAGTCGAAAACGGCGAATTCACCGTCAAACGCGGCTGATTTAGCCGCCCTTCCCCACTACATTTTTCAAAAGACATCTTTTTGACATTCATAAGCTAAACTTGCCTTCATTCCCCCTTTCTCTATCATTTGTTGTTTTTGATTTTTCGAGAGGCACGTTTTGTTTCTGCGACTTTTTCCAATAAATTCAACGGGTTTTTGTTCCAGGAGGTTCTTATGAAGAAAATTTTTGTGTTTTCTTGCTGTCTTGCAGCAATGCTTCTGATGATTTCGTGCAGCGGCGGTTCAACGACCGGCGACAACATCTACACATACCCCACAGAGACTGATGAAGATTCTGCTGACTCTGGATCGACTGATACCGGCACTACGGAGCCGACAGATACGGGAACAACAGAACCGACCGATACCGGCACTACGGAGCCGACAGATACGGGAACAACAGAACCGACCGATACCGGCACTACGGAGCCGACAGATACGGGAACAACAGAACCGACCGATACCGGTGAGCCGGACACGGCTCCGGATGAAGGCGATCCCCAGCCCGACGGCTCTGATACGGAAGCAGATGACGGCGACTCAACTCCAGACGGCGGAGACACAGAACCTGATAATGACTATCCTCAGAATCCGTGCGATCCGAACCCGTGCAATATTCCAAATTCAACCGGAATATGCAACCCGCTTACTGGAACTCAATATGCCTGTGAATGCAGTAGCGGATATTACTGGCACAACACAACAGACGAATGTAAGAGTGAGCCGTTAACTCTCGGCAATATCTGCACTGGACAGAATAAGTGTTACAACAACAAAGAAGAAATCACTTGCCCGACATCCTCAAGTGAAGACTTTTTCGGACAGGATCACTGGTACGCAAGTCTTGGCAAGTGCACTCCGCAGAGTTTTACAGTTCAAACGATTTCTGACCAAAATGTCGTTCTCGACAACAACACCGGACTGATGTGGCAACAGACGATCCCGACGGATCAATACAAATGGGCTGATGCCGTTTCATACTGTAACGATCTGAGCTATGCAGGATATTCCGACTGGCGTCTGCCGACACCGCAGGAGCATCTGACTATTGTTGACAACAGCAGATACTATCCTGCCATAGACATAACTTATTTTCCGAACACACCAAGCGACTATTTTTGGTCTTCCTCTACCTACGTCTACAGTAAAAGCAACGCTTGGTATGTGTATTTCGATAACGGCCTCGTGAGCTACAACAGTAAGACAAAACGCAATGCCTCTGTTCGTTGTGTGAGGGGTGAAAGTTTGCCGAACAGCACATTCAATTCCACGACCGTAAACGGTGATGTTATTGTGACAGACACTAAAACGGGTCTCATGTGGCAGAAGACTTATGAAACAGACAAAAAAAACTGGCAACAGGCACTTGATTACTGTGAAAATCTGACTTACGCGGGATATTCCGACTGGAGACTTCCCGGCAAAAACGAGCTTGCCTCTCTCGTAAATTATGAAAAATATAACCCCGCTTCAGATTTTCCAGACATGCAGAGTCAGGGTCAATATCATTTTTATTTTTGGTCTTCCTCTACCAGCTTCATCACAAGTTTCGCGCGGTATGTGGATTTCGAAGGCGGCATCGTAAGCGGTCAAAATAAGCCAAACGCTTACTTTGTTCGTTGTGTGAGGTAGTTCGTGCCGCAAAACAAAATCCCCTCAATCTCCTCTGCGTGTTCGGGGAACTGAATCCGTGGAGGGTTT
>JAGAAT010000179.1 GCA_017615095.1 bacterium | reverse complement strand
TTAGAAAAATGTTGTAATTTCCAGGTCTTGACTCATTCAACAGTTCGACTTCCGTAAGAGGACCAGTCCCGGGTAAATTTTCGGTGAGCTTGTCATCGACTCCGAACAGAACGATGTTCCGCCCCACCTCCGCCTTTTCGTTCCTGAGCGTGATGAAACCGTTTTTTTCGATAAAATCCATCGCCGCGAGGTAGCCCGTATAAAACTCGTGGTTACCGGAGATCCCGTACTTCCCGAGAGGCGCATCGAGCCTGTTCATCTCCTCCGTCACCCTCTCAGGCGAAACGACCCCCGGATCGACGTAATCGCCAGTCATCACGATCAGATCCGGCTTCTGCGCATTTGTGAGTTCCACGACCTTGCGTGCGAATTTCTCATCGATAATGCTGCTGAAGTGGAGATCAGAAAGCTGGACAACCCTGGTCGGTTGGGAAATTTTCGGACTGCGGAGCTCGAATCTGGTGACGGAGAGATCCTGCATCGAGCCTATCCCGACACAGACAGTGAAAAGTCCGATCGCAGAAATAACGAAAAATATCAGTCTGCTCTTTGCGACAGAGAGCTGCCGCTCGTATGTTCCGGCAAAAAATCTGCGCAACAGGATAAAAATCTCGACAAAGATCCCGTAGGCAAAAAACGTCAGCAGAAAGACAAAAAGCAGGTAGACTGCGTAACTGACGTATCTCTGGGTCAGAGTCCCGACGATCCTGCGTTCGCTCCCGAGGAAAACCAGCCCAAGAACGGATACGGCAAGCAGCAGAGGCAGCCACTTGTGCCTTGCGGTTTGCGGGAAAGCCCTGTTCAAGCTGAAAATCAGATATTTCGTGATCAGAAAGGTGACCGCAAGTACAAAAACGACTAACAGAGCATATCTCATGCGTGAACCCCCGCGCAGTCTGTTTTTCGGGATTTAAGGATTGAAAATTTACGGGAAGGGAACGTCATATACCCGGATCAGGATCTTTGGAAAGAGCTACTCACCGGCCTTTTCCCAAAGGTGGTCGTAGAAGAACGTGAAGATGAGCGACAGCGAATGGTGATAATATGTATCCTTATAATAGTCGTTACTTACGTCAGAATATCCGTAGATGTCCTCTTTCGCGAAATTATACGCAAGACCGAGTGCCGCATAGTCGCAGAAGTTGTAATTGACCTCGAAATCGAAGCCGAGTACCGAGTTTTCGCTGTCCTTGATGTAGGTGTAGAGGTACGGAGCCTTGTTGTAGCTGACTCTTGCAAGGATATCGAACCAGTAAACGTTTCCGTAAAGAGCGCCGAAAACACCCCATGTGCTGTAGCTGCCGGAGTTCCAGATCGTTCCGTTGCTGCCGTCTCTGAGGAATCTGACATTCTCATAATACTTGTCGTTTACAAAGATGTTCGCCTTCGGGTTGAAGATAGCTCTGTCCGAATATACGAACTCCGCCTTCAAACCGAGAGTGATGTTGTCGTTCAGATGATAACCGAGATCCGTACCGACTGAGAAGAGAACGTTCTTTTTGTTTCTCGCGAAGTCGTTTCTGCCGGTCGTGTCGTCTTTAAGAACAAGGTTTTTTGCCTCGCCGGTGTTTTTCTCATCGAGATATTTGCCGTTTACAGTTTTGAAAATGCCGTTCTCGTTCTCCTCATCGTAATCATGGTAAGCGCTGCCGACGATAAGCGAGAATGCCGCAGTAACGAAGAATTTTTTGTTATAGCGGTATCTGAGGTCAAAACCGAATGCCGGATCAGCAAACTTGTCGCTGCCGTCAAGCATAACCTCATTGTGACCGTTGAATGTGAAAAGCGTAAGCGCAAGATCCATATCGCTTGCGAAGAGGAAATCAAGCCCGAGTGAAAGACCTACATCGTTGAACCCTCCGCCGAGGAAATAGTTCTTGATGCGCGAGTTGCTGAATATTATCTCGTGGTTGTAACCGCTCTCGATCCCGAACGGCATTGAGAAGAGACCTACTTCAAGACCGATGTTGAGTCCGAATGTGTTGTTCGCATTCCTGAACGAGGGGTGCTCGAAGCGGAACGAAACGTTTTCGAGGACGTCGAGCGCATACGGAACAGCATTCTTATCCTCTATTTCAAGCGGATTCGAATAGTCTGTCGGAAGGCTGTCGTCGTGCACATAGTTGATCATAAGGCTCTTCGAAGTGACAAGCGCCTTCGCGAGGTTAAGGACCATCCTGCCGTTGAACATCCTGTCACCGCCCTGAAGATCGAGGATGGCGTCGTCCAGACCGAATCTGTAGCTTGTCTCCTTCAGAACGTCGTTGCCGAACCAGTTGATGCCGTTCGAAAGACCGCCGTAAGACATAATCGAGAAGTAAGGCTTTCTTGCGAGTCCGGGGATATTTCCGGGTTCTGCCGGTTTCTCTTCAGCCGGAGCAGCCTCCTTGGGCTGTTCGTCAGCTGGTTGAGCCTGCTCTGCGGGTTGCTCCTGAGCCGGTTCCTCCTTCTTCTCCTCTTTAGCCTCTTCCTTCTTCTCTTCCTGAGCGGGCTGAGCTGCGGGCTGCTGTGCCGGAGCCTCCTCCTTCTTCTCTTCCTGAGCGGGTTGAGCCGGCTGAGCCGCTGGCTGCTGGCTGTTCAGATACTGCTGATAGATGTCCTGATAGTTGTTTGAACTATCCTGAGCGTACAGTGACAACGAAACAAGTACGATAAATGCTGCAAACGTTAACTTACGCATTTTTACCTCCATAAAAGTTCCCGATAGGATATACAAATCCGGCGATTTAGCAAATGATTGGTCAAAAAAAGCCGATCGGGAAAAAAACACACGCGCTTTCCTGCCTCTACCCGGCACTGACAGCGGATCTGCGCACCGTCAGACTCTGTTTTCAGCGCGAAAAAGTTGCTTTTTTTAAAATCGAGACTAGCATACCCCGTTTTTTTTGAAGTGAAGGAGAAAGTTATGAAAGAAAAAACGCATCCGAATCTTGAAGTTATTACGGTCAAGTGTTCTTGTGGGGCAGAATTTCTCACCCGCTCCACCAAAAAAGAAGGCTACAACGTAGAAATCTGCTCAAATTGTCATCCTTTCTACACCGGTAAGACAAAAATCGTCGATACCGCCGGCAGAATTGAAAAATTCAACGCTAAGTACAAAAGAGATACTTACACCGGCAAGAAATAAATGTAGCTTTTTTGGTTTTTCTCCCGTCAATTTCAAGATTTTGAGGTTGGCGGGATTTTTTTATTCACGGGGTAACGACAATGCTCGAAATCAAAGACAAACTCGCCGAGATCCACAAGAGCTTCCTGAATTTGGAAAAGGAGATCGCGAAACCCGAAACTGTCGCTGACATCAAAAAATATACGAAGCTGATGCGCGAATACAAGCGCCTCAAAGTCATCGTAGACAACTATCTGGAATGGGACAAGCTGGAACACGAAATCGCCGACCAGAAGGAGATGCTGACCATCGAGAAGGATCCCGAGCTGATCGAGCTTATCCGCTCGGAGCTGCCGGAACTCGAAGAGAAGTACGACAAAATCACGGAGGAGCTCAACGTTCTTCTGCTGCCGCACGATCCGCTTGACGAGAAGGGAGCGATCCTTGAGATCAGGGCCGGGACAGGCGGCGACGAGGCTGCGCTTTTCGCCGAGGAGATCTACCGGATGTACTGCCGCTACGCCGAAATCAACAAGTGGAAGGTCGAAATCATGTCGATCAGCGAATCCGAGGGCGGCGGGATCAAGGAGGTCATCTCCGAAATTTCCGGTGACGACGTCTACGGCCGGCTCAAGTACGAAGGCGGCGTCCACCGTGTCCAGCGCGTTCCAGTCACCGAGTCGCAGGGCAGGGTCCACACCTCCGCGATCACGGTAGCGGTGCTCCCGCAGGCCGAGGAGATCGATGAAGTCGTTATCGACGAAAAGGATCTCAAAATCGACGTCTACCGTTCAAGCGGCGCAGGCGGTCAGCATGTCAACAAGACGGACAGCGCAGTCAGGATCACTCACATCCCGACCGGGATCGTCATCGCGATGCAGGACGAGCGAAGCCAGATCCAAAACCGCGCAAGAGCGATGAAACTCCTCGAATCGAAGCTACTCAAGCTCCAGCAGGAGAAGCGCGAACAGGAGGTCAGCTCGCAGCGCAGGAGCCTCGTCGGAAGCGGAGACCGTTCCGAAAAGATCCGCACCTACAACTTCCCGCAGGGCAGAGTCACCGACCACAGGATCAAACTGACGCTCTACAGGATCGAAGAGATCATGCAGGGTTCGCTCGACATGATCATCGACCCGCTGATCCACTACCAGAACGCCCTTCTGCTCGGTCAGAGCGTTGAAGAGTTTTCATCCGCCGACGCAGACGAGGATTAAATTTTTTTCCCGTTGACTACCCTGAAACAATATATAGAATCTCCTGTTTTTTGGTTTTTCTAACAACTTTTTTTGGAGGAAATTATGACTTACCGTATCGCATGGCTGCCGGGTGACGGCACGGGTAAAGAGGTTATGGAAGCTGCAAGGATCGTTCTTGACGGCTTGAAACTCAACGCTGAATACATCCACGGGGACATCGGCTGGGAATTCTGGTGCAACGAGGGCGATCCGCTTCCCAAAAGAACAACGGACATGATGAAAACCACGGACTGCGCACTCTTCGGCGCAATCACCTCCAAGCCGCAGAAGGAGGCGAAAAACGAGCTTATCCCGTCGCTTCGCGATAAAAATCTCACATATTTTTCACCGATCGTAAGACTTCGTCAGGAATTCGACCTTTACTGCAACGAGAGACCGAATTTCGCGATCAAAGGCAACCCGCTCAACCACAGGGACGACATCAACATCACGGTCTTCAGAGAGAACACTGAAGGCAGCTATGCCGGCGTAGAGTTCTGGCCGACGAGCGAGGAGCTCAAGCAGGAGATGCTCAAGGGCGCACCCAAAATGAAAAATTTCATGGACACCCCGAGTGAAGATCTGGCTGTTTCGGCAAGAGTCATCACCAGAAAGGGTGCGGAGAGGATCATCCGCGCAGCTTTCGAACATGCCCGCAAGTTCAACCGTCAGAAGGTCACCCTCGTTGAGAAGCCGAACGTTCTGAGAAAGACCGGCGGTCTCATGGTCGACGTCTTCGAGAAGGTCGCAGCAGAATATCCCGAGATCCAGGCATGGTTCGACAACATCGACGCGATCTGCATGTGGCTCGTAAAATCGCCCGAAAAGTATGAAGTCCTCGTTGCAGAGAACCTCTTCGGCGACATCATCAGCGACCTCTGCGGACAGCTTGTCGGCGGCTTGGGCTTCGCTCACAGCGGCAACATCGGTTCCAACTACGCAGTCTTCGAGCCCGTTCACGGCAGCGCACCGAAGTACGCAGGACTCTACAAAGTCAACCCGATGGCAACACTGCTTGCAGCAAAAATGATGTGCACCTACCTCGGTGAACACGACATCGCAGCAAAGATCCAGAGAGGCGTAGAGCTCACCGTTCAGGAGCGCAAAGTCGTAACATACGATCTCGGCGGAACAGCAAAAACACTCGAGGTCGCAGAGGAAGTCCTCAAGAACGCACTCAGATAACAAATTGATTTTATTCACATTCTTATTCGATACGCCATGTCCGAAAAATCTCTTTACCTGACCAAGCTGCAACTTCGCGAGGAGATCAAACGCTGTCTCGACTGCAAATCGCAGCCCTGCATGAGCGCCTGCCCCGTCAACTGCAACCCGCGTGAATTTATCCAGTACTCGAAAGCCGAGCAGTGGGACGACGCGGTCGCGACGATCACCCGCACCAACCCGATGGGTCAAACCTGCGGTCTGATCTGTCCCGACAAATTCTGCATGAAGGCGTGCACACGCTCCGGGATAGACTTCCCGATCAACATCCCGAGGGTCCAGGCGACCATCCTGCACAACTACAGGAGCGAAAAGCCGGAAAAGGTCTCGCTTCCGCAGAACGGTCACACCGTCGCCATCGTCGGAGCCGGTCCGGCAGGACTTGCAGCGACCGCACTGCTGACGAAGCACGGCTTCAAAGTAACGATTTTTGAAGGCCGGCACGAGATCGGCGGAGCCCTCTGCATGATCCCCGAAAACAGGCTTCCGCACGAAGTCATCGAGCGTGACTGGGAGTTCATCAGCAACAACGATCTGGTGACACTCAAACTCAACGCGAAGGTCAGCCACACAGTCGAGCTCCTCAACCGTTTCGACGCAGTCATCGTCTCCACCGGCGAGCCCAACTGCCTTGAACTGAAGATCCCCGGAGAGGAACTCAGCGTTTCGTACACCGATTTCCTCTACCACCCCGAAGATTTCCAGACAAACGGGCATGTCGCAGTCATCGGAGGCGGGAACGTTGCGGCAGACTGCGCACAGACAGCGATGAGAAACGGCGCGGCATCAGTCGAAATGTTCGTAAGACGCCGCATTTCGGACATGCGTATCTCAAAAGCGGAGTACCTCGACCTCGTCAACCGCAGGATCGACCTCAACGGCATGACAAGCCCCGAAAAGATCGAAAAGATCGGGAACAAACTCTGTCTCACTGTGAGGAGGAACTTCTTCGACGGCGAAAAGTGGGTGCCGCTTGAGAACTCCTCCGTCGCACTCCCCTACTTCGACCTCATCATCCGCGCCGTCGGAAGCCGATCCGACACCAAAAGCGACAACAACGCGAAACTCGTCTATGCAGGCGACTGCAAAACCGGCGGCTCCACCATCGTCGAAGCGATCTCATCCGGCACCACCGCTGCAAAAACAATAATCCAGGAATTCGGCTACTAGATCCCTCAGCAAAATTCGAAAAAACAGCAGAGAGCCTTTCAGAGCACCTTGCCGTCATACGAACGTTTGGGCGTCTCTTTGCCGAATGAGAGAAATTCGGCGGGATAAAACAATCCAACGAATTCTGGTTCTGCTCTTACTCTTTATTTCCACCCAAGCACCAGCCACAGTC
>JAGAAT010000178.1 GCA_017615095.1 bacterium | reverse complement strand
GGAGGTGAAAATGCTGAGAATCGAAGAGGTCGCAGGCAAAAAAGTTCTTATGGAGTCGGAAATCCCCTTTTTGAAGCTCTTTAAAAAGGGCAAAGTCCGCGAGGTTTACGAAATCGGAGAGTATCTACTCATCGTCGCAACAGACAGGATCAGCGCATTCGATGTCGTTATGAAGAGCGGAGTCCCGTCGAAGGGTATCTACCTCACGCAGCAGTCGGCATTCTGGTTCAAGTTCATCAAAGAGAGAGGGTTCAGCACCCATTTCGTAAGTGCAGACTTGGATGAAATAGTTGAGATCACGGGCGAAAAACGCCTCCTGGATCTTGACTGGCTCAGAGGTCGCGTAATGCTCGGGAAACGCGCCAAGGTCCTTCCGATCGAGGCTGTATGCCGTTTCAGGATCTTCGGGTCAGCCGTTTCGGCACTCAAAAACAACACCTGGATCTGGGATAAGATCGAGTCCGATGAAGGGCTTGTCGAGGGCGCTCTCATCAAAAACGGTCCCGTATTCACGCCGACCGAAAAATCGGAGACCGACGACAAGATCTCTTTCGAGCAGATGGTAAAACTCGTTGACTCGCCGGAAACAGCAAAACAGATCAAGGATACGACTATCGAACTCTTCAAGCTCTGCCGCGAACATGCTCTCAAAAATTTCGGCTTCGAAATCGCAGACGGAAAGGTCGAATACGGCTTTATCGACGGCAAACTTTCACTCGTCGACGAGACATTCACGAGCGACAGTGCCCGTTTCATCCCCGACAAATCGAAAGAGGTCTTCAGAAAGTGGCTTGTAGACAACAACCTCAAGAAGGTCGCAACAGTCCTGCCTGATGAGATCGCGATGATGGTTTCCAACCTCTACCGCAGCCAGTGCCAGGATATGAAGATAGAAGGGATCTAAACACCGTCAGAAGTGATCTTCTCAAGCTCGGAGCTCTTCTGCTCCCACTGCTCAAGCAGCTCCAGAATCGCGTTATCCAGCTCTACAAAACGTTTCGCAAGTCCGCTGTTCATCGGATCGCTGTTGATTTTTTCAGCGACAGCCTCCTTCTCCTTCTCCTTTGAATCGATCTCGTTCAGAAGCTGTTCGACCTCGCGTTTCAGGCGGTTCTGAAGGTTTCTGAGCTCCTTCTGCTGAGCGAAATTCAGCTTTCCTTCGCTCTTTTCCGCCGGTTTTTCGCCCTTTTCGGCAGGTTTTTCATCACGAATGATCTCGTGACCGTACATTTGGAGATACTCGTCGTAATTTCCAGGGAAGTTTACCGCGTCGCCCCTGCCGCGGAAGTAGACGATCGAGGTCGCAAGCGAGTTCACGAAGTGCGAATCGTGCGAAACAAAAACTATAGTCGCAGGAATATCCTTCAAAGTCGAGAGCAGGATATCCTTCGAATCTATGTCCAGGTGCGTCGTCGGCTCGTCGAGAAGGAGCAGGTTGCCCGGCGAAAGTATAAAGTTGATAAAGGCGAGCCTCACCTTCTCTCCTCCGCTTAAGACGGCGATCTTTTTGTCCCAGTCCTCCTCGAAAAAGAGGAAGCAGCTGAGCAGATTTTTCACGCGGCTCATCATCTCGAATGGCGTTCTCGATTCGATATAGCCGAGCACAGTCTCGTCCGGCGGAAGTGTCGAGATCTCATGCTGGCGGAAGTAGCAGATCTCGATGCCCGTACCGATCCTGCAAACTCCTCCGGTCGGCTCGAGCTCACCGCCGATTATGTTCATCAGCGTGGATTTTCCGAAGCCGTTCCTCCCGACAAGGGCGATCTTTTCACCGCGCCTTATGATCCTTTTGTAGTTGCAAAGGATGTCCGGACCGCCGAAATTTTTGGAGATATTATCCAACTCTACAACGATATCACCGCCGCGCTTCGGCTCGGGAAGTCTGAAATTCATCTTCGGAGCAACTCTCGGGAGCTCGATAAGTTCTGATTTTATCTGTTCGAGCTGTTTCATCTTCGACTGAGCCATCGCCGCATGAGCCGCATTCGTGTGGTTTTTGTCGTAATAATCCTGAAGCTGGCGCATCTCCTCGAGCTGTTTTTCGCGCTGTTTCGCGAGAAGATTTATCCGCTGGTCGCGCTCGGAAAGGTAAAAGGAGTAGTTTCCGCGGAAAAGCGAAACTCTCCCGTTGGCGATCTCCCAGGTCTCCTCGGAAACGGCGTTCAGGAAATCGCGGTCGTGAGAAACGAGCAGGACGTGACCGTCGAAATGCTCAAGCCAGTCTGCCAGGAAGTCTATCGTTACGATGTCGAGGTAGTTCGTCGGCTCGTCCAGAAGGATTATATCCGGTTCGCGGACAAGGACCCTCGCAAGAGCGACACGCATCTGCCAGCCGCCGCTCAGAGTCTTCGCAGGCTTGTCCCAGAGATCACGCGTAAAACCAAGATTCAGAAGGATCGTTTCGACCGAGTTGTCCTTTCTGTTTTTGACCTCGATCCGGTGCAGTTTTTCGTTGACCTCGTTCAGGCGAATGAAATCCTTTTCGTTCGGATCCGCCTCGAGCTGAGCAAGCAGTTTGTCGTACAGTTCCGTCAAATCACTGACATTATCCACCAGCTGCCAGCTTTTGACCTCTTCCCATACCGTGCCGGAAAAATCGTAGACAGCCTCCTGCGGCAGATACTCGATCTGAGCGTTTTTCTGCGTTATGATCTCGCCAGAATCGCTGTACTCGAGCCCGGCGACGATTTTCATGAGAGTAGATTTTCCCGAGCCGTTTTTGCCGACAAGCGCCGTGACATGTTTACCGACTGACATCGTGACATCATCAAGGATCACCTGACCGGAATACTGCTTTGATATATTTTTCAGGAGCAACATTGATCCACCGTTTCAGATATGTAAAGAGGAAAATCGGAAGTTCAAGGAGGCCGGCTCTCTATTTTTTCAGCTCATCGACGATCGAAACCGTCATTTCGACCGGATGGTAATTCGTGAAGAGCTTCTTAACGTTGAGGGCTTTGGCAGTCGCCGTCGTATTTTTATCGACCGAATACTGCGAGAACATGTAGAACGGGATCGCCGCAAGCTCCTTTTTGTGCTTTACAGCCGCAACGAACTTGAGCGGAGAGATGGCGCTGTCGGGCATATCGACATCGCAGAGGATGAAGTTCAGTTTCGCCATGTTTTCCTTAATGAGGCTCGCAGCCGATTCGATAGTTTTCGCCTTGATAGCATTTACATTGAGTCTCGAGAACTTCTCGGCGATATCGTCCAAATCGAATTTCTTGCGGCAGATAAGGATCCCGTTGAGCTTCGGCGAACCGTCGGCATTGTTCATGCCGATCTGCTGAGTCTCTTCGAGAGCCCTGAGAACACGCTCAGGATAAAATTCGGTCGCCTTGAGCTGTTCGAATGCCGTCTCCGCCGGAATCTTGGAGATCCTGACCATGAGATCATAGGCATCGGCAAGCTGAAGGATCAGCGACGTGATCGGTATCTCGCTGAACTTGAGTCCCTGGGGGTATCCTGTACCGTTGTAGGTCTCATAAACATTTTCAAGGCATCTCAGCGAAAGCTTCGGAAGCTGGATCGTCGAGAAGAGCTTTGTGACGGCTGTCGAATATTCGCGGCACTTTTCAACGTTTTTCTTCTCCTGAAGGTCGAGCGCAGTTATGTGCAGACGCTTGCCGACATCGTGCAGATAGGCAGCAACGGCAAGATCGTGGATCTCGATCTCCGAGAGGTCGATCGCGCTTGCGATCTCCTTGCTGAGCGCAACGACACGCTGCGTGTGGGCGAAAAAGGCATCGCCGCGGTTCGCATCGAGAAGTCCTGTGAAGATCCTCAGGATCTCCATAAGCTGGTTGTCAGACTCGCGGACCCAGCTGGGCATCGAGCTGAGCATAGTCGCTGAGATCGCGGTAACTTCGCGATTGCCTGTCATTGCAGCCTTGTTTGCGATCATGGAGAAGGTTTCGCGTTTATCCTCCTGATCCCTCTCTGCACTCTCCTCAGAAATTTCGCGTGCGACGGACTCAAGATGATCCTCGTTTGAACTATTATCGTCATCGAAGCTGATGTAGTTTTCACCAGCCGGACGGAGCGCGTTGTCAAGCGTGAGCTTCTGCTTTACCAAACGGTCGAAAGCAGCATTGTCCCTGCGGTACTGCTTGAGGATCAGAGCCTTTACAGCCTTTGAGGTGGCAACGACAGGAACCGTGATCTGGACATTCGAGAGGACGAACTTCAGCTCGTTCATCAGGTTCGTGTTCTGAGGCTCGTATGTCAGATATATAAGACGGAAGTTGTTGAAGCTGTACTTCAGCGGGAAGATGTTTTTCTCGATCGCCATCGACTCAGGGATCGTATCGCCCGGAGACTGGAAGACCATCTTTTCAAGCTTTTCGCTGGAAATATACTGGACATTGAAACGCTTTGAAAGGTAGAGCAGAAGATCCATTTCGGAAATTTTGCCGAGCTCGAGAAGTATCTCGCCCAAATATCTGGGGTGGGTCTTCTGGAACTCCAGCGCCTCGTCAAGATCCGACTGACCGATAAACCCCTTTCCAAAGAAATATTCACCAACTTTCATAACCATGTTAGGCTCCCTCGCTAATCGCAGAAATCTCTTCAACCAATAAGGTCAAACGGTATATTTTACTTATAGGGAAAGGGTTGTCAACTTTTTAAAGCTTTTCTAACTTTTTAACAAAAAACTCAAAAATTTGATTCGTTAAATCTTCATCCCCGGAACATGTCAGGAATTTATCCGTGCCGCTCGCAAGAAAGAGCGAAACCTTCTCTTCCACCGAATAGCAGTCGAGTGCGTGCATCTCCATATCGTCAGTGATCGAAATACCCCTGAAACCCACCCTTTTTCTTAAAATTTCATCCCACTCCGGGGCGAGAGTCGCCGGCAACGGACTTATTTCAGGAAGCAGAAGATGAGCCTTCATAACAAAGCCGGCGGAATCCGAAAGCATTGTGTATGGTACGAGATCGCTTTCAAGAAGCTCTGAAAAGGGTTTTCCTATCACCGGCAGCTGTGTGTGTGAATCTATTGACGTCGTCCCGTGCCCTGGGAAGTGCTTCAAAACAGGGAAAACGTTGAATTCCCGCATCGCCCTGATGTAGATGGCAGCGTTTTCAACGACATCCGACGGATCTTCACCGAACGAGCGGTCTCCGACGATCGAGTTGTCCTCTCCGCTCCTCAGATCGAGGTTCGGCGCCATGTTCATGTTGATGCCTATTTCCGAAAGCGTAGAAGCCAAATATCTTATTTTATTTAGTTTTTCTGCATAATCGAACTGAGCCAGCAACTTCATCGACGGAAGTGAATAATCCCCGTTCGGCAGTCTCCGGACCCGTCCGCCCTCTTCGTCGACCGCATGGTAACGGATCGAGTCAAAGCGGCGCGTTGAATGTATCAGAGCCGAAAGCGACCCGCAGCTCTCGATATTTCTTTTAAAATAGATAATCCCGCACGGAGAGACCTCCGCCAGCATCTTTTCTTCGCTTTGCGACAGCGAAACTCCGGAAAGCGATATGATCAGCCGCTCTCCAGCCTCCCTTTTTATCCGTTGAAGCCTAGGTGAAATCATTTAATCCTCCCGCAAATTCGCCGAAAATAGTCGCATATCCTATTTTTTAATCAAATTTTCGCTATACTGAGGCGTTTTTTTGTGGAAATGAGGTAAAAATGGAGATTCCTGCTGGGCTTACAACAGATTCCAGAGCCTTCGACAAATCGGCGATGGATTCCGGCATCCCCTCGCTGCTGCTCATGGAGAACGCGGCGATGTCGGTATTTTTTGAGATAAGGGAGCTCGTTCCGCGCTTTGACAAGGTGGTTGTCTTCGCTGGCGGCGGGGGTAACGGCGGTGACGGACTTGCACTTCTGCGGATACTGACCGACAGGATCCCGGAAGCCGATCTTCAGCTGATGCTCTTCGGGAAATTTGACGATCCGGCTGCCGACTACTCCAAAAACGCGGCTGCGTTCAACTATAAAATCCTGCCGGGCTCAGTAAAAATACTTAATGATCTTAACGAAATATCAGGCAGAGTACTTTTTGTTGACGCTCTGGTCGGAACAGGTCTCAAGAGTGCTCTTCGGGACGAGATGAGTGCAGCAGCTGAGTTCATAAACTCCTACGACCCGAAGAAAAAATTCGTCGTTTCAGTCGATATCCCGAGCGGCATCGACAGTGACACCGGCAGAGCAACGGGAACAGCTGTCACGGCCGACCTCACCGTGACGATGGGGATCTGGAAGGTCGGGCTATTTGCCGAAGCCGGCGCAGCCCGCTGCGGCAAGACAGTTCTCGGCAAAATCTCTGCAACGCAGAAAAACAATCAAAAATTTCAATATTTTGTCGAAGACGATCCGAAGCCTTTGCCTCACAAAGTCCCGGTCGACGGCTTCAAAAACCGCAACGGTCACCTGCTCGTAATCGGCGGAGACATCGATAAGATAGGAGCAACGATAATTGCCGCAAAATCGTTCATGGCGTGCGGAGGCGGGCTTGTCACAGCAGCCTTTCCGAAGGCTCTCCACCCGCAGATCGCGGGAGTCATGCCGGGGATGATGCTTGCCGACACTAACGGACTGGAATCAAAAATTGGCAACTACACAGCTATCGTCATCGGTCCCGGACTCACAAAAATTCCTTTTGATTTAGGCATATTAAGAGATTTTAAAGGAACTGTAGTAGTCGATGCCGGCATGTTTGATTTAATGAAAAACGATGAACGGATCAGCAGAGTTCTGGCCGGCCTCAAGGTCGTCTTCACGCCGCATCAGGGGGAACTCAGACGCTTTCTCGGAGCCGCGAAAGATGAGCCATGGGTCTCGCTCGTTGCCCGTTTCCCGCTTGAAAAAGAACATATCCTGGTCGCAAAAAGCCACGCGACATTCGTAAAGACACCTGAAAAAACAGTCATTGTTCCGCACGGAGCCAAGGCACTGGCTTTTGCCGGAAGCGGCGACTGCCTGACCGGGATAATCGCCTGCGAAACACTATTCCACGGACTTGCGAAAGGCGCTGTGAACGGCGTTATCAGGCATCGTGCGGCAGGGCTTCTGCTTGAGGAGAATTTCTCGGCGACAGCTCACGATATAGAACTTTTGGTAAAACAGATCGCATTGACAGGCAGAGATGAAAACTGAAACATTCCATGTAAAAAACGAAGCTGAAACGATAAAGATCGCAGAAGAGCTTGCCGGCACGCTCAAAGGCGGCGAACTGATCCTCTTCGACGGCGACCTCGGTGCAGGCAAAACATTTTTCACCGGCGCACTCTGCGAGGCACTTGGAGTCGAACGAAGGTCGGTTTCCAGCCCGACATTCGTAATTATGAAAAAATATCAAGGAAAATTCACGGTTTATCACTGGGATTTCTACCGTGTTTCTGACGTTGACGAGCTATATATCGCCGATTTTCCCGAGTATCTGAAATCGGATAACTCGATCTCGATCGTCGAATGGGCGGCGATGTTCAGAGAGTGCTGGGAGAACTATCAGCCGAGGATCGAAATCAGCATCGCCTTCGGCAGAGAAAGCGACGAGCGCGAAATAACAATCTCGAGATTCTGACTGTTTTCTTCTTTATTTCTGTTCGGATATCAATAGAATTATGCGTTTTGATTTATTACTTATGGAGGTCTTCATGAAAAAATCCGGACTTTTTGTTCTTTTGATTTCGGCTCTTCTCTTTGTCGTATCATGCGGCGGAGAGGATGATGACCCGGTTGACACAGGCGATACCGTAGCTACCGACACAGGTTCTTCCGACACCGGCTCGAGCAGCGGAGATACCGGCTCAGGCGACACTGGATACACCGGCGATACCGGTTCCGGCGACACAGGCAGCACCACGCCTCCTGACAACGGCGACACCACACAACAGGGCGTTTATGTCAACTGCACTCCCGGCGAAAGGACCGAATGCTATGAAGGTCCGAGCGGAACAGCCGATGTCGGACTCTGCAAAAAGGGTTACAAAGAGTGCGTCGAAGACGGAACAGACTGGAGCGAGTGCCGCGAGCAGGTACTTCCGAGGGCTGAAATCTGCGGCGACGGCATAGATCAGGACTGCGACGGCTCCGACCTGACTGCGGAAAACGCGATCGATATCGACGGTGACGGCTACACCTACTGCAACGGCGACTGCTGCGAAACGACATGGGACTGCAAAACAGACCCGGCAAGAGTCGGTCCGAACTCGTTCGAGATCCCAGGCAACCACATTGACGACAACTGCGACGGCAACATCGACGAATCGGCT
>JAGAAT010000177.1 GCA_017615095.1 bacterium | reverse complement strand
GATATACTCGATCGAAAACGGCGATATCAAGGCATACAACCTATACCTTGCACTCAAGGAGGGCGATCCGGATTACGCCTTCAAACTCTACGGTGAATTCAACCTCTCATCGCTTTCGAGACTCGAGCGCACGATCATCGACAACGAAACGAGTCTCATCAAGCAGAAGGCGGCGATCAAGAAATATGAGGAGGGAGATGTCCTCTTCAAGCGCAAAAGCTACGAGGCTGCAGTGGACAAGTTCAAGGAGAGTCTCGACATCTCCTCGACCGGAGACCACATCCCGACGATGTTTTATCTAACCTCGATGGCATACTACCGTTTGAAGGATTACAACAAGGCGGCGATCGCCTTCGAGCGCTTTTTGTTCATCAACACCAAAAAGGATTTTCAGAAAGACCGTGCAGAACTGCTTCTCGGCGTCTGCTACGAAAAGATGAACCAGCTTGAGCGCGCAAAGAATTTCTACATCCAGTCAATGACGGAGAACCGTCACAACCGCTACTATCCGACGATCCGAGACAGACTCGCGAACATCGAAAAGAAGCTCGCAAAACAGCAGCAGCAGAAAGAATACGAAGAACAGTAAGTAAAGGATCTATTCGTAGAAGACGCTTCCGCCGATAAATTCACGGAAGATCGAATTGGGCGGGATCGTGCTTTCGTCGATCTCTTCAAAGAAGGACAACAGCTTGAGGATCCGCTTTACCTCGCGGTACTCAGGTTCGCTCTCCGAAACCTTGTTGAGGAGCGGAACTACATATTTTTTCATTACGCCGAACTCGTAGACCAGAGTCGAATTGAACATCACGTTCGCATTCTCCTGATACGGGAAGATATTCGCCTCCTCGCCGCGCCTCACCGAAGGCCAGCGTCTGAGCGTCTCGAGCGGATCGTGACCGCGGTACTGGTAGTCGCGGACCATCCGGCGGATAAGTCTGCCGTCGGTCGTCGGGACACGGTTGTGGTTGTCGATGTTCAGTGCTGTCAGAGCGCTGACATAGATCCTGTAGATGTTGTAGTTCGGAACATTGCAGTAAAGGTTGGGGTTGAGTCCGTGGATACCCTCGATAACGAGGACGCCGTTTTCGGGCAGGATGAGCTTTCTGGCGTTCCTGACGCTGACGCCCTGCTTGGAGTCGTAGCGCGGCAGACTGACCTCGTGACCAGCCAGGAGATCGTTCAGATTCTGGTTGAAAAGGTCTATATCGATCGCCTGAAGCGACTCGAAATCGTGGTTCCCGTCGGCATCGAGCGGAGTCTTGTCGCGGTCGATGAAGTAGTCGTCGAGCGAAATCAGATAGGGCTTCAGCCCGTTGACCCTGAGCTGGATGCAGAGCCTGTTCGCGGTAGTCGTCTTTCCGCTCGAGCTGGGACCTGCGATCGAGACGATCTTCACGATCTTGTGCTTTCTGTAGATATCGTCTGCGATCTTCGCGAGCTTTTTCGCGTGGAGAGCCTCGCAAAGCAGGATTATATCTTTGCTTTTGCCGTTTCTGACCAGGTCGTTGAGCTGCGCACAGGTGCTCATTTCGAGGACCTTGAGCCATGCATCGTGCTCCTGGATGATGTTGAAATACTTCGGACTGTCGTGGAACTGCGGCACCAGATCAGGGTTCGAAGGCTGCGGAATGATCAGGACCATCCCGTTCTGGTAGGGCTGGAGCCTGAATTTGTCGCAGTAAGAAGTCGACGGGACGAGATAGCCGAAGAAGTAGTCGACCGTGTTCCCTAGCGAATAGACGTTGGTCTGCTTCTGCGTCCTGTTCTTGAAGAGGCTCACCTTATCGAAGAGATCGTTCTTTCTGAAAAGCTCTATCGCCTCGCCGGTATCGACCTTCTGACGGACAAACGGGAGATCGTAGCTTATGATCTCCTCCATCCTCTGCGCGATTTTGAAGACCTCGTCGGCATCGAGCCACTCAAGCCCTTCAAACCAGCAGAAGTAGCCGTTGCCGAGGCTGTATTCGATCCTCAGTATCGTGTTCGGAAGGATCTCCGCAGCAGCCTTGACGAGAACAAAGAAGATGCTCCTGAAATAAAACATGTAGCCGTCCCTGTTCGCCATCGTGATAAATTCGACCGTGGCGTCCGATCCGACCGCAGTGTTGAGGTCGCAGAGCGAACCGTTGACGACTGCGCCGAGGATCCTGTGGCTGAACTTGTCCTGGCAGCTGCCGGCAAGCTTCAGCAGAGTTGTTCCTGCTTCAGTCTGAAGAGTCTCTTTCGTACCGTCCGGAAGCAGTAACTCGAGCGAAAGTTCCTTTTTTTCCATGCAAACCCCGCTGTCAGTTGTTGTTTTCAAGCCTTTTCCAGAGGTACGGGAAGACCGCCTCGAAATCGACTCCGTACCAGTTGTAGTTTTCGTGGCTCAAAGTCGCCTTTATCGATTCGAAGACAAAATCCGCAGCAAGTGCATAGGATTTTTCAAGCGTCATGCCGCGGAGCATCGCACCGGTGAAGACGCTGGCGAAGATATCGCCCGTGCCGTGGAAATTCTGCGGGATCTTCTCGTGGAAATACCAGCTGAATTTACCGGTAAGCGAATCGTAAGAAGCGACTCCGATCCTGCCGGTGACATTTCCGACTTCCGGATATTCTTTATCGAGCTCGATGCCCTTCAAAACAACCTTCTTAGCTCCCAACGCAGCTATATCCTTCATCATCTTCTTGACATACTCAAGGTCGTAACCCTTCGCGATGTAGGGGATGCCGAGCATGAAGCTTGCCTCTGTCATGTTCGGGATGACGATATCGGCCCTGCCGCTGAGCTTAGCCATCGCAAAGGCGAATTCCTGAGTGAAACCCGGATAAAGTTTTCCGTTGTCCGCCATGCAGGGGTCAACGATTATCATAGTCTTTTCACCGCCGAAGTCGTCGAAGAGCCTGCCCATGAGCTCAAGCTGCTCGAAAGAGCCGAGATAGCCTGTGTAGATCGCGTCGAAGCCGATCCCTTCCGCCTTCCAGTGGTTGCATATCGGTGCGATGTCAGAGGTCAGATCGCGGAATGTAAAACCCTTGAACATCGTGTGTGTAGACAAAACAGCTGTCGGAAGGACACATGCCTCTACGCCCATCGCCGAAATAATCGGCAGAGCGACTGTAAGTGAACATTTTCCTACGCAGGAGATATCCTGAATGGTGATGATTCGTTTCATTTGAACTGTTTCTCCATAAAAAATATTGTAAAACTGTATCAGAGAGCCTTTTTCTGAGGCTTAGACTGTGTCTGAGTTTCAGGCCGTGACTTCGGCTGAGGCTGAGTCGTCGGAAGCTCTTTTCTGATCATCTCTTCGATCTCGCTCTTGAGAGATTCGTCAAAACCCATCCTGTAGTTTTTTCCGATGACAAAAAGCGGAACTCCGTTTGAGGTTATCCCGAGCTTTTTGACTTTTGCATAATAGATGTACCTGTTCTCCTCGCTCCCGGTGACCTCAAGAAGCCTGAACTCGACCTGCGGATACTTGTCGCGCAGAGATTCGACAAAGGGTTTCGCCTTGATGCAGTGCGGACATCCTGTCGAGTAAAGGAAGTAGAAAACCGGCTTCCCGCTCTCCTCAGATGCATTAACGCAGAGTGTGCCGCCGAGGATGAGGATGAATGCCGCAAGCGATATGAAAAACCTGGAAAAACGCATTTTTATTCTCCGAAGTAAAGACAGTCAACGTAGAGTTCGATCTTTGCGTCAAAGCCGTCGTGAAGCGTGATCTCCGGTCTCGGGGTCTTGTACTCGCCCTGCTTGAAGTAGCCTGTAAGCGCAAAATCAGGATAGTAGATCTCGGAGGGCGATTTGCCGGGGATCCTGAGTTTGGCGACGTAATCCGCAGGGCTGTCGAGCTTTTCGCCGTTGAGCTTGACCGCGGTCGCATACCTGACGATCTGAAGCGCTGTCGAAGCCATAATGTTGGAATTTACCGCCTGTGAAAGCAGGATCGGGATCCTTGCATAGCTCTTCTGCGACTCTACGGAATCCTTGAAAACGATCTCGAGATATGCGTTTATCGCGTTGCCGGTAAGGAGCTTCGCCTCGTAATTGTCACCCTTCTTTTCGATCGGAAGAGTGAAGTTCGCAGCAGTCTTATCGATGTTGGCGACTATATTGACCGCCTCGATATCCTCCTTTTCAGCCTCGTACCAGTCCGCAAAGGACTTGCCGTTGACATCGAAATTGAGCGTAAGTTTCGCCGTTTTGATACCGAGCTCGACGCCCTCCTTGTCACCGCTGACCGTCAGAGAATCGGAGAGGAGATTCGTTCTGTAGGCGCTGCCGAGAATGCCTGAGCCCTCGTAAACGACATCGTAGGAGCCGTCGGGAGCATAAAATGAGAAGCTGCCGCCGGAAAGGGTGCTCAAATTAAGGACCGGATACTCGGCTCCGTTCTGGTCGCGGAGCTTGATGATGTCATCCGCAGAGTCAGTTGACGCAGATGAGCCGTCGATCGTGACACTTCCCTGGACCAGACTCGGTGAAACGTCGAAATCTATCACCTTTTCCTGAAGCCATGTTATCGATTCGTCTGCCTGGGTGACCGAAAAACCGAACGAAGTCGCAGTGATCTCGCTTACCGATTCACCGTTGTCGACAAAGGTTTTGTATGTAGCAGGAACAACGAACGACGATGAACTGAAGAGACCCGGAGCATCGTTGAGATAGCTGTCGAATACCATCGTGTAGCTCTTCGGACTGTAATTCGTGACGTTCCCCTCCTCGTCAGTCTGAGCCGGGATCCTTCTTACGAGAAGCCCTTCGTAGCTGACACCCTCTTCACCGGGAGCCGTCTTGCCGAGGTCGAGGATCGTGATCATCGAACCGTCGGCACCCCTCGCCCTGAGCTTGCCGATCGTGCACTGGTCATAACAATCAGGCTGGTCGTCGCCGCAGTTGCTCGGGCAGTTTCCGATCGTCGGGAAGTCGTTCCCGCCTTTGAAGGTGAGCTTTCCTGAGATGCGGGCAAAATCCAGCGAAACTGCGTGGCTGCCCGATCCGATCAGCGCTTCGTTCCATGTTTCAAGCTTTATGTAACGTGCCGGATAGCTGTCAAGAGTCGGGACATAGAGCAGCGAAAGCTCCCTTTTATCCGGGATAACTACCGTGTAGGAAGAGCCTGCGACGCTTGAAGCGACAACAGTCACCGCATTGCCGAGCGGCGGGTTTTCAGCCAGGATGAGAGCACCTTCCGATACCGGATAACCGGGCTTGGAGATCTCGCCGGAGATGGTCTTCGTAACGATTTTGATATCTTTTTCGACATCACCGTTTCCTATGGAAACCGCATTTTCATCGCCCGCCTCGAAAAGCGTTCCGTTGTAGTTCGGCTGCCCCGCAAAAAGCGGACCGTTGAAAAGGACTGAGTAGTTCCCCTTCGGCAGAAGAAGGTCGAAGCCGCCGAACTGGCTGTAGGGTATCTCCTTTGTGAAACCGCCGTTTTTGAGGGTCATCTTGACCGCCGAGGTATCAGCCTCACCGAGAGAATACTGACCTCCCGTGTTGTCGAGGACCTTGCCGACAAGGTGGTAAAGCGGGATATCGACATCAACCGATTTGTCGCTCTGAGAAAGGTCTACTGACTCGTTGACAATGACCTTTCCAGAAGATGAGACCGGCTTGTAGGATATCGAATATTTTCCGCGGGGGACATCTACGCTCTTTCCCTCAGCCTCATTCGCCGGAGCGACCATAAACTCGCTGCTAGTCTCGATATTTTCAGCCCAGATCTCGCCGTAAACGTCGTCTGACGCCTCCTGGCTGCCGTTTACAGTGACCGTGCCGATAGTCAGCTTGGACGTTACAATGTCGATCGTAAGCGGCTTTTTCGAGTTGACGACTCTGCAAGAGCCAGTATAAGCGGCGCCGTCGCTGTCTTCATCAGGATTTCCGGGATCCTCCTCCGGTTCCTCCGTCTGATCTTCGTCCGCAACAGGCGTGCTGTCGTGATCAGCGACCGGGATATCGTAATCTGTATTGGTGTCGCTGCTCGACTTCACGCAGTCGCCGCCGACCCATTCGTAACCGTTCGGACACTTTTCCTTTTCGTTTCCGCCGCCGCACGCGACTGCAAAAAAGAGAACCGAGACGATCATAAGAATTTTGAAAAATCTACTCATTTAAAACCTCCCTAAATCAAGAACAGGAAAGTATAGTTTTGAGGCGTTTTTTTTCAAAATTTTTGAGGGTTGCCGGACCGCTGCCCGGCTTTGGGGCAGACGGCAGGCGATTTATCCAGTAATACAGGCGATCAGCTGACTGATCCCTATCCTCTTTTGAGTGATTTTTTGTATGCGAGAATTTCGGAGATACCGACGTATTTGTTGAACTGCTTTCCGTGGGAAACGACGAGTGTCGGCACGCTTCTGACCTCGAATTTGGAGACCATTTCAGGCTTGTCGTTGGCATCTACGACCTCGAAGCTGCTGCTGAACGTAGCGACTTCGGTCTTTGCTCTCGGACAGTTCGGGCAGCCTTTGGTCGTGAAGAGGAGGTATGCGTTCTTTTCATCGAAGCTCTCATCGAACTGCGGAGCAGCAGCCGCTTTGTCCGTGCAGGGCTCTTCTACAGGCTCTTCCGCCTTTCTTGCATTGAAGCCTGTCGTATCAAGAGTTACGTTGTATTCCGTCCTCTTGTCGAACTCCTGCTTTTTGCCGTCGTTCCAGTGCTCGATCGGTCTGTAGTAACCGGTGATCCTGCTGTAGACCTCTACCTTTCCGCCGCACTTCGGACAGCTGTCGTGCTCGCCGTTCGAATATCCGCACTTTGGGCAGATCGTGTAGGTCGGAGAGATGGTGAAGTAAGGCAGTCTGAAGGTGTAGGCGATCTTTTTGACAAGCGCCGCAGCCTCTTTCCACGAGGGGAGCCTTTCGCCGAGGAAAGTGTGGAACACAGTTCCGCCCGTGAACTTCGTCTGAAGCTGATCCTGGATCTCGAGCGCCTCGAACGGGTCGGTCGTAAAGCCTACCGGAAGGTGGCAGCTGTTGGTGTAGAACGGGGTCTCGTTGCCGTCTGCCGCAGTCTTGATGTCGGGCCATCTGTTCCTGTCCATCTTCGCAAGGCGGAAAGCAGTCGATTCAGCAGGCGTAGCCTCAAGGTTGTAGAGGTTGCCCGTCTCCTCCTGGTACTTCTTCAGCTCTTCACGCATGAAGTCGAGGACCTCTGTCGAGAACTCGATGCCCTCTTTGCTTGCGATGGTATCCCCCACCCATTTTGCGTTGAGGCACATCTCGTTCATGCCGACAAGTCCGATCGTCGAGAAGTGGGTCGAGAATCCGCCGAGATACCTTCTCGTGTAGGGATAGAAACCGTGCTCGAGGAACTCCGTGCAGGATCTTCTCTTGATTTCAAGGCTGCGCTTTGCGATGTTCATAAGTCTCGAAAGCTTCTTGTAGAACTCTTCCTTGTTTTTCGAGTTGTATGCGAGACGCGGCATGTTGATCGTTACGACGCCGATGCTTCCCGTCTTTTCGCCGCTTCCGAAGAGACCGCCCGTCTTCTTGAGGAGCTCGCGCTTGTCGAGCTGGAGACGGCAGCACATGCTTCTGACATCACCGGGCTTCATGTCGCTGTTGATGAAGTTCTGGAAGTAGGGAGTTCCGTATTTCGCCGTCATTTCGAAAAGCAGCGGGACGTTTTCGCTCTCCCAGTCGAAATCCTTCGTGATGTTGTAGGTCGGGATCGGATACTGGAAGCCTCTGCCCTCGGCATCGCCCTCGATCATGATCTCGATGAACGCCTTGTTGATCATGTCCATCTCTTTCTGGCAGTCGCCGTATGTAAAATCCTGCTCTCTGCCGCCTACGATCGCAGGAAGGTTTTTGAGGTCGTCAGGGCAAACCCAGTCGAGCGTAATGTTGCTGAAGGGTGCCTGCGTGCCCCAGCGGGAGGGGATGTTCACGCCGAAAACGAATGCCTGGATAGCCTGTTTTACGCCCTTGTAGTCAAGCTTGTCGACGCGAGCAAAGGGTGCAAGGTAGGTGTCGAAGCTCGAAAAAGCCTGAGCGCCCGCCCACTCGTTCTGCATGATGCCGAGGAAGTTGACCATCTGGTTCACGATCGTGTAGAGATGGCTTGCCGGAGCCGATGTGATCTTGCCGGGAACGCCGCCGAGACCGGTCTCGATCAGCTGCTTGAGCGACCAGCCTGCGCAGTAAGCTGTGAGCATAGAAAGGTCGTGGAGGTGGAAATCGCCCTCCTTGTGGCACTTCGCGATCTCCTCATCGTAAACCTCGCTCAGCCAGTAGTTCGCCGTGATGCTTCCGCTGTTGTGAAGGATAAGACCGCCGACGCTGTAGGTTACGGTCGAGTTCTCCTTGACGCGCCAGTCGGTGCTCTGGAGATAGTTGTCGATGACCTCCTTGTAGTTGATGACCGTCTCGAGTTTGCGGTGTTTTTCCCTGTTCTTTCTATAAAGGATGTACGCCTTCGCAACCTTCGTGTAGCCCGTCTTTTCGAGGACGTCCTCTACACAATCCTGTATATCTTCAATGTCAATGATGCTGTCCTGGATCTTGCTCTGGAATTCCGCTGTAACTCTCAGACCGAGAATTTCAAGGATATCATCGTTGTAAATCATCTCTACGGCATCGAATGCCTTTCTCATAGCCTCTTTGATCTTCTTGAGATCGAAATCCGCAAATTTACCGTCTCTTTTTCTTACTCTTAACATCTTGCCTCCCCTGTGTTAAAAAAGTCCGCGGCAAATAGCACAACAAAATGTAGCTGTCAACAAAAAAGCACACAATATATTGCGGTTT
>JAGAAT010000176.1 GCA_017615095.1 bacterium | reverse complement strand
TGATCGTGTTCGCCCAAAGCGGAAGCCATCTGTTTTTGTTGATGACGCCGAAAAGCATTGCAAGCGGAATGAGCGCGAAGGTCGGAATAACGAGTTCCGGTTTCGTGATCATCGAAGTTGCGGCAAGGTTGCCGAAAACCGCGATGACAAGGACGATAGTGAGCCAAACGAAAACCAGAAAGAGGAATTTCGCCTTCTTCGAAACGTATTTTTCAGCCGTATCGGGAATACTAACTCCCTGATGGCGGACAGAGATCATAAGCGAAAGGTAGTCATGTACCGCACCGATGAAGACACCTGCGACAAGCAGCCATATCGCGGCGGGACCCCAGCCGAAGCAGGTTACCGCGACGATCGGACCGACAATGGGACCTGCACCTGCGATCGAAGAAAAATGGTGTCCGAAAAGGACGATCGAAGGCGCCGGATAAAAATCGACACCGTCATTCATTGCGTGCGAAGGCGTAGGATTTTCGTCTACCGGATCGATGAGTTTCTTTTTAATAACGCCGTTTCCGTACCAGAAATAGGCTACAACGACCCACAAAAGCGAAAAAACAAGGATATAAATACTGTTCATGGGCATCCTCCATGCCTAAATTTTCAACGTGAAAAACTTTACTCCGCAGCCGATCCATTTCAAATCGGAGAGAGATTTTTTTTGCGATCCAGATGAATTTTATTCGATTATTTTCAGTTTTGCTCCGAGTTCAGCATATTCTGGTGGATCTCGCGGGCATTGAACGAGCTGCGGACGAACCTGCCGGAATAGACCTCTTTGAAACCTATCTCAAGACCGTAGTCACGAAGCGCGGCGAACTCCTCTTCGGAGTACTCCTTTTCGAGCGGCAGATGCTCCTTCGACGGTCTCAGATACTGACCGATCGTCATAATGTCGCAGCCGACATCGCGGAGATCCCTCATCAGCGCGTGAACTTCGTCTATCGTCTCACCGACGCCGAGCATGATACCCGATTTCGTGATGAAACCCTTGCGTTTCATGTAGCAGAGCACGTCCAGCGAACGCTGGTAATCCGCCTGAGGACGGACTTTCGGGTAGAGTGCGCTTATCGTCTCGACATTGTGGTTGAAGACATCGATTTTGGACTCCGCGACTATGTCGAGATTCTCCCTGATACCAAGAAAATCGGGTGTCAGCACCTCGACCAGAGTCTGCGGCGAGTACTCCTTCACAAGGTTCACCGTCTTCGCAAAGTGCGATGCTCCGCAGTCAGGCAGATCGTCCCGCGTGACCGAGGTGATGACGGTGTAAAGCAGCCCCAGCTCCCTGACGGCACGCGCCAGATTTTCGGGTTCGTCCGGATCTGGAAGCGGGATATTTTCGTTGTGGACTATGTTGCAGAAGCGGCAGTTCCGCGTACAGCTGTTGCCCAGGATCAGAAATGTCGCCGTCCTCTTCTTGAAGCATTCGCCGATATTCGGACAGTGCGCCGACTCGCAGACCGAATGCAGGTGGAACTGCCTCAGGATCTTCTTTACAGGCGCGACAAACGGCGAAAGCGTTGTTGTTTTTTTAAGCATTTTCATCTCCATTATGCTTCAGTCTGCCGAGCTGACCGCACGCCGCGAGCTCGTCTCCTCCGCGTGATTTACGGATAAGCGCCGTAACATGCTTCGCAACCAGCAGATTCTGGAATTCCAGTATTTTTTTCATCGGCGTCGGCTCGAATTTCGCCCCGGGGAAGGTGTTGAACGGGATCAGGTTGACCTTCGCGTCGAGAAGCCTGGCGATCTTCGCGAGAGCCAGCGCATCTTCAGGCAAATCATTGAAATCATTAAGCATGACATATTCAAGAACGATCATCTTCCTGCCGACCGGATAGCCCTTCAGAGCATCGAGGAGCTGCTTTAAGCCGAACCGCTCGTTGATCGGCATGATGCGGCTGCGTTTTACGTCATTCACCGCGTGGAGCGAGACCGCAAGGTTGACATTCGTCCGCTCCCCCAGCTCTACGATCTTGTCCGCGACACCCGCCGTCGAGACCGTTATGCGTCTGTTCGAGAAGTTGAGCCCGAAGTCGTCCATCAGGATATCTATGGATTTCAGCAGGTTGTCGAAATTCAGAAGAGGTTCGCCCATCCCCATGAAGACAAGATTCGAGAGCCTCTGCCCGCTCTCTTCAAGCACCATTTCAGCAGCGACCGCCTGCCCGACTATCTCCCGCACCTCAAGATTTCTCGAAAATCCGAGCGACCCCGTCCGGCAGAAGGCGCAGTGAAGCGGGCATCCCGCCTGAGTGGAGATGCAGAGAGTCTGGCGCTTCTCCTCCGGGATTATGACCGACTCGACGACATTTCCGTCCTCAAGCGTGAAGGTCAGTTTCCGCGTGCCGTCCTTCGACTTGAAGATCTGCGGCTCCGGCAGCGGAGTTATCTCGAAAATTCTGGAAAATGTCTCGCGGTCCTGCTTGCTGAGGTTCGTCATACCTTCGAATGAAAAGACCTTTTTCTGGTAGATCCACTGCATGATCTGCTCAGCCTTGAACCTTTTGAACCCCTGTTCAACCAAAAAATCTTCGAGTGAATTTCTAGTAAAATTAAGAAGTTGCATTTCAACCCAAGAAAATTATCTTATTCAGAAGTTCGTTCGGGAGCAGAAAGACGAGTATCCCCGCAAATGCCAGAAAAGGTCCGAAGTAGATCGCGTTTTCAAGATCCTTTTCGTTCTTCGTGTGGAGATCCTCTGCCGTCACGTTTTCAGCGATCCTCTTCTTTTTGAAGACCACCTTTCCGAAGAAAAATCCCAGTATCCCGAGAAGCGAAGCTATCAGAAGGACAAGCGGGACCTTCATCGGACCGACGAATGCGCCTATCGCCGCAAGGATGTAGACATCACCGAGCCCCATTCCGATTTTCCGCGTCACGACGTAGAAAGCCAGGATGACAAAGAGCAGGACTCCGGCGCCCAGACCGATCCCGAGAAGCGAATTCTGAAACCCCATCGAAGACTCGAGCCAGCTCCAGAGAAGCCCCAGCAGAATGACCGGCAGGATCACCTTCGAGTAGACATACTGGGTTTTATAGTCGATGACCCCCGTGACGACCAGAGCCGAAACGAAGTAGAATGCGCAGAAGATCTGCCACGAAAATCCGTATTTCAAAAATACGAAGAGGTAAAGAACAGCGTTGAGAAGCTCTATTACCGGATAGATCAGCGAGATCTTTTCACCGCAGCCCGAACATTTTCCGCGCAGGAAGATCCAGCTGAAGACCGGAATATTTTCGTACCACCTGATCTGATGGTTGCATTTCGTGCACGAACTCGGAGGAAATACGATGCTTTTGCCGATCGGGATCCTGTAGATGCAGACATTCAGAAAGCTCCCGAACAGCAGCCCGAAAATAAAAACAAAAGTCCCAGTAAACCACAAAAGCTGCTTTGAATTCAGCAGAATCTCCAACTCTTTCATTCGCACCTCCTCAAAAACCCTTCATTTTTAACACATACGGAGAAATGTCAATTGTCTGGCAACAAGCCGGAGAGCAGCCTTTTTTATCAAAATTCAAAAAAAGATGGCATAAGCCCGAGAAATCAGACAAACAGCATGTAAAGGTTGTAGGTTATTCAAAACCAAATGCTTTTTTGTTGAAAACGGAAAAATCAAAATAGTATTTTCTTCCCGAGTCTGAAACAGCCTGATCCGGATCTTTTTCGTGCGCCGCCGTGCTGGTTCTGACAGAATAAACGTAGTCATCCATTTCAAGAGATTCCCAATTTCTGACAATTATACTCTTTCCGTTTCTGGTAAATTTCAAAGGGGGCCACATCTTAACATCGATAAAGCTTTTTCCTCCACAATCACGAGAAGAAGAACAGTATATCTTGCAGTCTTCAGGAATATAAACTTCAATATCAAATTCCGGTCTCTCTTTGACTGTCAATTTTTCCCCGATTTTATGACCGTACACGGCTTGAGCCGATACAGCAACCAAATCTCCATTTTCATCCGTCGCAATTTCCGCCCAGGTTTCCGGCCATGCACCACGTACAACATTGTGAGATGTTACGATCTCTGCGGATTTAAGATACCATTTTTTACCGATCAGACTCTCTTTTTCGATTGAATCCGGTATCACATGCTCAATTTCTACGGAGCACTTTGCTGACTCATTTTCGCATGTTCCTGAAACAACGACTCCAAAAGAATGACTGAATTCAGGTCTATTATCGTAAAATTCAACGTTATCTATGGTCATCTCAAGTTCATTTTCACCGCCTCCGGCATGAACCCAATAACTGTCATAGTCAACTACCGAAGGACAGCTTTCGCTGCTGCCTTCCGGAAGATCAAGTGATTCACAGAATTCCGCAACATATTCTTCGAATTCTTCTTCGGCTGTTTTAGTAACATCGGAATCATTAAGATTTTCAAAATCGGCATCGGTCTCTTCGATATCGGAAGTTTCTGCGTTTCGCATATCTTCATCAGTCGTTTTCTGATTTTCAGCACTATCATTGTCGGTATTTTCATTTGTACTTTCTTTAGTTCCGCAGCCTGCAAGCATGAAGACAAGAAAAACAGCAGAAATAAGTGTTAAAAATAATTTTTTAGTCATGGCTTGCCTCCAATAAGATCAATAAAACAGGGATATTGTACCCTGAAGCAG
>JAGAAT010000175.1 GCA_017615095.1 bacterium | reverse complement strand
TAAAATCATCCCGAGAAGAATCAGCGGCGTATGCGCAAAACACCAGAGAGAGCTTTCGAGAGAGATCAAAAGAGCAAGAGCTATCGCACTTCTTCCCTACACTGTAACAGGAAAATAGGAGGGCAGCATGAAAATCATACTTATGAAAGATGTTGAAAAACTCGGAAAGGCAGGAACCATCCTCAAGGTAAAGGACGGCTATGCACGCAACTATCTCATCCCCAGAGGTTTCGCGCTTGTTGCTGACGAGAAGAGCGTAAAACAGCTTGAGTTCAACAAGAGACTTATCGAAAAGCAGGTCAACATCGAGCTTGCAAAGGCGAACGAAATGGCTCAGAAGCTTGCTGAATGTGAAGTCAGGATCGCAAAGAAAGTCGGCGAAGAGGGCAAACTCTTCGGAAGCGTTACCGGCAGAGAGATCGGCGACGCACTTAAAGAGAAGGGCATCGAGATCGACCACAAGGACATCATCCTTGACGGCAACATCAAGAAGAGCGGTATCTATGACGTCGAAGTCAAACTTTTCAGAGACGTCCACGGCACCTTCAAGCTTTGGGTCGTATCCGAAGACAGCAACGAGATCGTAGGCGCAGAGCCTGAACCTGTCGAAGCACCTGCCGAGACAGAGGCTCCTGCTGAAGCAGCTCCGGCTGAAGCATAATTTCTTACGGCGGGATGGCAATGGAAACAGCACCGAACGGCGGCAAAGTCATCCCGCAGAATCTTGATATCGAGGCGGCACTCATCGGCTGCCTTCTGAACAACGGTCTGCTTTATCCCGACGTCGTAGAGGGGTCGGGGCTTGCCGAAAAGGATTTTTACGACCAGAGGCACGCGGTCATCTTCAAAACGATACTCGATATCTACGAAGAGAAGCGTACCCCGGATGTCCTGACTGTCATCGACAGGATCCGCAAGACCCCGTTCGAGCTTGACGAGGCTTACGTTTACGACCTCGCCAACAATGCTCCGGTCATAAGCGACGCTTCACTTCAGGAGTACTGCGACACGATCATCGAAAAGTCGCTTCTCCGCGAAATGATACACCTCTGCGGAGAGGTCGCAGATGCAAGCTACAATCAGCAGGAACCCTTCGAAGACATCGCCGACCGCGCCACGACGAAACTCATCAACCTGAGCAACCGCCGTCAGTCCCAGGACATCAAATCGCTTGAAGAGCTCGTTCCTGGCGAGCTTGAACTGATAATGAAGGCGAAAGGCGGTATCACAGGCATAACCTCCGGCTACGAGCAGCTCGACAGATACAGCAGCGGTCTGAAACCCGGCGACATGGTCATCCTTGCAGGCCGTCCCTCGATGGGAAAAACGAGTCTTGCGATGAACATGGCACTGGAGATCGCGAAGAAAGGTCTCAACGTCCTCTTCTTCTCGCTCGAGATGCCGGCAAGCCAGCTCGTCAAAAAGCTGATCTCCATCGAATGCGGCATCGAGTCAGGTCACCTCCTCAACGGAGCGCTTGACAGCGAAGAAAAAAAGAGGCTCGTCGAAATCGGTCCGACGCTCTGGAAGCTGCCGATCTTTTTAGACGAAAGCTCCTATCTCACGATCGCCGATATCCGTTCGAAGGCGAAAAAGCTTGACGACAAGCTCAGAAAGACTCTGAACACCCAAAGGACGACCCCGAACCGTCTCGACTGCATATTCATCGACTACCTTCAGCTGATCTCGGCAACGATCTACAAGGAAGACCGAGTCCGTCAGGTCGAATATGTATCTAAAAACATTAAACTTTTCGCCAAGGATATGGAAATACCGATCGTCGCTCTTGCCCAGCTTAACCGGCGCATCGAGGAGCGTGCCTCCAAGAACACCGTCCCGCTTCTGAGCGACCTCAAGGATTCCGGTTCGATCGAGCAGGATGCCGATATGGTCATGTTCATACACCGTCCGGACTTCTACAAGCCGGTCGAAGAGCGCAAGAACGATGCCGAGATCTGGGTACAGAAGAACAGGCACGGTCAAACCGGCAAGGTAAGCCTCAGATTCGTCCCGAAGTACACCAAATTTTCGCCTATCGATCCGAGCGAGCAGGATAATTGATGCCGGGCCCCGCAAAAATACTCCGCAGCAGCACCGTTTTCCGCGTGATCCTGATCCTGGCACTCTGCGGTACGGTATACTATTTCAACCGCGATATGCAGGACTCGAGACCGCTTTTCTCATTCCAATCGGCGGATTCGATAAAAAAAGAGGTCCTCGAAGAGGGAAAAATAAGTTATAAAAACGGAAGGTCGCTCGACCTGAAAAACAGCTACAACTCATTGGAATCGCGGACAAATAACAACAACAGAATAACTCTGAAAGGGAAGATAAGCGGTACACTGGACGAAAACCTGAAACCCTTTATCGAAGGAGATTCCTACACCTCCGAAATCGACCCCGGCAGTGCCGTGATCGACGGTTTCAACCCGCTCTACCCGGTCGCTCTCAGAAAACTGCTCTACTTCATGCCCCAAACCGGGCTTTTCGACCAGAAAAAGTGGGAGATCAATGCAGCCGGAGGCGAGTTTCCGTGCAGTTACACCCTCAGCCTCGGCGATGCAGTCCGCTCGGTAGCGCTCCAGTGTTCCGGCAGGATCGGGGAAAGCAGCGTGATCGTTACCGGAAATATCGGGCTAAACGCATCGTTTTCAGGCTTCACGCAGACCGATCTCGACATCTCAGTCGAAAACGGGATACTCTCTTCGAACTGGAGACTTTCAGAGAAGGTAGACGAGCCCGAAACCGAGGCCGCCGGAGCCGGCAAACAGACATTTTTTTCGATTTTCAATCAATAAATACGAACTGTTGCGATTTTTTTTATAAAAGCCGTTGACAACCATATCCGATTGGACTAAAAAGCGCAGTTTTTTACTTTTTTTACAATTTGTTCAAAAAAACGAAAATATTTCGGAGGGAACATGAGTTTCAGAAATAACTTGTTGATTTTACTTTTGATCGTTGTCTCAACTCTCGCGCTTTCCGCGGAGACATTCACTCTTCAGGAGTGCATCGACCGGTCGCTGAAGGAGAGTGAAAAGATAAAGGCTCTCCAGGAGAGCGAAGAGGCTGCGAAAAGCGGGAAGAACGGAAGCATCTTCTCCTTCCTGCCTACCGCCACGCTTGATGCCGGGATGCAGTGGCTGAAATACGATCCCGAAGGTGTTTCGGGTGTCGACCCGACATCGGGTCAGACCTACACTGTCCCCTTCCCCGGCAAGAGCAGGACTCTCGGTATCACGGTCGTTCAGCCGATAACCCCGCTCTGGAGCGTCTCTTACGGCTACAAAAGCCTGGAAACGGCTTACGACATCGCGAAGATCCAGCGCGAACTTTCATCAGACCAGCTCAAGCTCGAAGTGATGAACCTTTTCTACAACTACCAGCTTCTGAACGAGAGCATGGATATCCTCAACGAAACGAAAGAGCAGCTTCAGAAGTATTACGAGCAGGCGAAAAACTTCTACGATGCTGGCGTCGTTGACAAGCGTTCGGTCCTCAAGATCGAGATCGAAATGACGCGCCTCGAGCAGCAGATCCAGACCGTCACCGGCAACACCAACCTTATAAAAAAGAATATGGCGCTCCTCATAAACGTGCCGATGGACTCTTTCGAGCTCGAAAAGACGGAGGTTTCGGAAAAGAATCTCTCCGCAGACAATTCGCAGCTTGAAAAGATCATGCTCGACAACAGGCTCGAATACAAACTCCTGGAAAAGAGCGAAAGCGTTTACGAATATTCGGAAAAACTCGCTGTTCAGCCGCTCATACCGACTCTGGCGCTTGTCGCAGGGTACAAAAAGAACTGGGACGCGACTTCGAGCCAGCCGGAAGACACGCTCTTTATCGGCGGCACCCTTTCGTGGACTTTCGGCTTCGACTGGGGAAAGACAGCCTTCGACATCAAGCAGTCCAAGCACAAAAAAGTCCAGACTCAGTTGGAAAACGCTGCCACGAAAAAGCAGCTTTCGCTTCAGCTCATGCAGCTCGAAAACGATGTCGAGATCAAGGCGATGGCTATCGAGATCTCGAAAAGGGAGATTGAATCAGCTGCCGAGAACCTGAGAATAGAAGAGGACAAGTACAAGGCAAAAATGACGACAGAGACCGATCTTCTCAACGCTTCGGTATCGCTTAGAAGCGCGAAACTGGGGCTCCTCACGGCGCTTTACGAGCACGAAGTGGCGCTCCACACGCTTGCGATAACGATCGGAACGGAATACGGCAATATCACCGAAGGAGAGTAGCATGAAGATCTCGACCGAAGAAAAAAAGGAGATCATAATCCAGAATTTCGTCTCCCTGCTCAAGCAGTACGGCATCGAAAAGGTGACTCTCAACGATGTCGCCGAAAAATCCGGTCTTACGAAATCTGCGCTTTACTACTACTTCGATTCGAAAGAGACCCTGATGCTGGCGAGCTTCAAAAAATACCGTGCCATGATGCTGGAGAGACTCGACGCAACGCTCAAAAAAGCACACGATCCGAAAGAGACCATCAAATTATACTGTGATTTTCTTTTTGATCTGCCGCAGGACAAGGATTTTGCCCGTCTCATGAGTTTTTCAGACAATGTCCTTGCCGAACTGGCAAAGTATATCATCAATGTTCCGGCCATAACAAACGAGATCGTGCAGAGTAAAAAGGCAGATCTGGACCATGTGACACTGATGATCGCAAAATATGCCGGAGTAAGCGAAAGCGATCCGAAAACCAGAAAAATTGCCCTGTTTTTCAGTGCTTCATGCGGCGAAACGCTGAAATATATGTTCAAGTGGAACCTGATCGGATCGACAAATCAGGAAATAAGCCGCCTGGAAGCGGAATATAAGGAAATACTAAAGTCGCTGACCAAAGATGATTTTTCAACTTTTGTGATCAGCGGTCTCGACGCTTTGATAGAAACAACATTTAAAAATAAAAATTAGTTGGAGAAGACAATGAAATTGAATTTCAGGTTTGCAATCATCATGTCCGTCATCGTCGCCCTCACCCTTGTCTGCTCGGTTTCGTGCAAAAGGAAACCGAAACTGGATAAAGGCGAGGAGCTTTCGCAGGCTGTAATCATCACGAAGCCGCAGATCAAAAAATTCTCGGAGACCTTCGACAGCTCTTCGACTACAAAGGCTTTCAAAACTGCGACCATAACACCGAAAGTTTCAGCCAACATCGTGAAATTCCTCGTCAAGGAGGGAGACAAGGTGAAGGAGGG
Source organism: bacterium (assembly GCA_017615095.1). GTDB lineage: Bacteria > UBP6 > UBA1177 > UBA1177 > UBA1177 > UBA1177. The sequence continues at coordinate 5,926 of JAGAAT010000175.1, read as the reverse complement.
GCAGGCTCTTGCGCAGCTCGACAAGACGGACTACATGGTCGGCAAGAAGGTTGCGGAGGCTCAGGTCCAGGCTGCCGAAGCGGGCGTAATGCAGGCGGAAGCGGCTTTCGAGAAGATGAGCAGCGACTACGAGCGTTACCAGAAGCTCAAAAAGCAGGGCTCCATCTCCGAAAGCGACTACGAATCGATAGAATCGGGCTACAAGCAGACTGAAGCCGGACTGGCTGCGGCAAAGGCGCAGGTCGAGATGGCAAAAAGTTCTCTCGCGAACTACAACAACCAGCTTGCATACACCACCATCAAAGCTCCTTTCGACGGCTACATCTCGATGAAAAACGGCGAGATCGGCGAAATGGCGAGCCCGGCAGTCCCGATGTTCGAAGTCGTCCAGAGCGACAAACTCAAAGTCGATCTCTACATCAGCGAACTCGAGATCTACGGCATCACGAAGGATTCAACCGCAGAGATCACTTTCGACGCATATCCGGACAAGACCGAAACGGCAAAGGTGAACTACGTCAACAGCAAGGTCGATTCGGCGACAAGCAGCGTTAAAGTGGAATTCATCTTCGACAACAAACAGAACATCTACAAGCCGGGAATGACCGTCAGAGCCAAGATAACACTGCCCGAAAGAGAGCATCTCGTCGTTCCGAGGAACTCGATCTTCACCCGTGACAACGAGGTCGGAACAGTCTACTACAAGACGGCAGATAACAAGGTTTTCTCCAAAAACATCACGATGGGCGGCTCCGTTGAAGGATATTCGATCATCAGAAACGGTCTCGAAGGAGACGAAGAGATCGTTGTCGGCGGCGGAAGACAGCTTGAGGAAGGACAGTCGGTAACCGTAATTGAAGCAAGAAATTAAGCGGAGGAAAAGATGACTATTCCGCAAATTGCAGTCAAACGGCCGGTACTGGTCACGGTCATATTCCTGATGATGACCCTTTTCGGTCTCTACTCACTCACCGACCTTCCGATAGACCTCATGCCCGATATCGAGATCCCCTATATTTCGATCATCACGATCTATGAAGGCGCGGGCTCGGAAGAGGTCGAAGAGAAGGTCACGAAGGTCCTTGAGTCGGCTCTTTCATCGGTCGAAAACCTGAAAAACCTCCACAGCCAGTCGATGGAAAACCTCTCGACAGTAAGCTGCGAATTTGAATACGGCGTTGACCTGGCTGAGGCGACGAACTCGATACGAGACAAGATCAACATGGTGAGAAGCTACCTTCCCGACAACGTTGACGACCCGCGTATCTTCAAGATCGACCTCAGCATGATGCCGATCCTGTTCATGGCGGTAACTTCCGAAGAGGAGGATATCCGTTTCCAGAAAGAGACCATCGAAGACTACATCCAGAACCCGCTGGAACGAATCCCCGGCGTAGGTACAGTCGGTCTTTTCAACGCTATGGAAAAACAGATCATCATCGCGGCGGACAAGCAGAAACTGGCATCGCTCGGGCTCTCGGTCAGCGACATTTCGTCGGTCATCGCAGCAGAGAACCTCTCCGTCCCGGGCGGAAACATGCAGATCGGCTCTTTCGACTACACCCTCCGTGTTCCCGGCGAATACGAAGACATTGACGAAGTCGCCGAGACGATCATCGCCAACACGCCGATGGGGATCATCAGGATCAAGGATGTCGCGAGAGTCTTCTGGGGCTCCGACGACACGAGGCAGTTCGGTCTCAACAACGGAAAATACATGGTCTTTATGATGGTCCAGAAGCAGTCCGGCGCCAACACCGTCGCGATCGCAGACGCCGTCAAAAAGAGGATCGCCGAGATGAACGGCAGGCTTCCGAAGGGTATGCACATCGACATCATCCGCGATAACTCGGAGTACATTATGAGCATGGTCGGCAACCTCACAGACTCGGTCCTCACCGCTATCGTCTGCGTCATGCTGGTCGTCGTCTTCTTCCTGAGGAGGATCCGTTCGAGCCTTATCGTTATACTTTCGATCCCGGCTTCGATGATCATCGCGTTCGCATTCCTCTACGGCTTCGGCTACACGCTGAACATGGTTTCGCTCATGTCTCTCTGCCTTGCAGTAGGTATGGTCGTCGATAACTCGATCGTTGTTCTCGACAACATAACGCGGCATCTGGAAAACGGAGAGAGCAAAATCGACGCCGCGATAAAGGGTGCAGGCGAAGTCGGCAGCGCGATCGTGGCATCGACACTCACCACCATCGTAATCTTTGCTCCGCTTTTCTTCGTCAGCGGACTCATCAGCATATTCTTCAGCCAGCTTGCGGGCGTTATCATCCTCACCCTCGCGGCATCGCTGCTTTCGGCAATGCTCCTGACGCCGATGATCTGTTCGAAGATACTCAAGCAGGCGAAACGCGATGAAGAGGGCAACATCATCGAAGAGACGCAGAAAAAGCAGAATATTATCTTCCGCGCCGGTGAAAAATTCCTGACGGCGGCAGAAAATCTCTATTCAAAAGTGATAGAAAAGACCCTGAAACACAAAAAGACGACTATTTTCGTCGCGATAGCACTCTTCTTCGGTTCTCTCGCGCTCGTTCCGGTAGTCGGTCTCGACTTCATGCCCGAAGACGACCAGGGTTCGCTCCAGATCGATATCGAACTCCCGCAGGGAACAAGGATCGAAGAGACTTTGAAGGCGGCTCAGCACATCGAGCGTATCATCCGTGAGGAGATCCCGCTCGAGCACCTGACGAGAACTTACGTCCGCGGCGGTTCGAACAACAGCGGTATGTCGCAGAAGATCGAAGGAACCAACACCGCGACTATCGGTGCGAAACTCATTTCGACGAACTACCGTAAAGTCACCGTCAGACAGTACGCCAAGAAGATCCGTAAAAGAATAACGACCGAGGTCGCCGGCATCGAAAAGGCGGACTTCACGACAGGCGGAAACGGTATGGGTATGTCCGAAAAGCCGGTAACGATCAAACTCCTCAACAAGAGTTTCGAAAAGAACTCGCTTTACGCGGCTAAACTCCAGAGCGAACTTCTCAAAATCAAGGGACTCACCGACGTCACGAACGACGCAGACGTCCTGAAACCCGAAATTTCGATCAAAGTCGACCGTGTCCGCGCAAGCAAAGTCGGTCTTAAAATGTCGATGATCGCGATGGCTGTCAGATACGCATTCTACGGTCAGACCGCGTCAGTCTACAGAGACAACGGACAGGAGTACGACATCGTCGTCAAATACCAGAAGGGCGACCGCTCCAACATCGAACAGCTCAAGGAGATGGAGCTCAAGACCATGAACGGGACGACCGTTAAACTCAAAGACGTAGCAGAAGTCACGGACGGTCTCACCTCGCTCGTCGTAAAAAGGCTCAACCGTGAAAGGATGGTCACCGTTTCAGCCAACCTGGAAGACGATATCGCAGTCGGAAAGATATACGAACAGGTACAGCAGGCGTTCAAAAACATCGACCTTCCGGCGGATATCGGCGTCGAGTACGGCGGCAACATGAAGCAGCAGCAGGATACGACCGGTGACCTAGTCGCGCTCCTCTTCCTCGGCGTCATCCTCGTATTCCTCGTAATGGCGGCGCAGTTCGAATCATTCATCGACCCGTTCGTCATCCTCTTCTCGATCCCGTTCGGCGTTTCGGGCGTTCTGCTCGGACTTCTGATAATGGGCAAATCGCTCTCGCTGCCGGCATTCCTCGGCATGATCATTCTTGTCGGTATCGTCGTAAACAACGCGATCGTCCTCATCGACTACATGAAGCAGATCAAGGAGCGTGATTCCCTCACCACGAACGAAGCCCTGATAATCGCAGGAGGAAAGCGTCTGAGACCCATTCTGATGACCGCGATGACCACCATTTTCGGCATGGTCCCGATGATGCTAATGACAGGTGAAGGCGCCGCGATGTTCAGCCCGATGGGGACCGCAGTTGTCTTCGGTCTCACCGTTTCGACACTCATCACGCTCATCCTCGTTCCGAGCGTCTACGCATTAGTTGACAGCATCCTCGTAAAACTCCACCTGAGATAAACGATCGCCCGGATCTGCATCCAGGACGTAAGTACTCACATTCCCTTGAATTTTTGCATTCTATCCAGTAATACCTATAATTTTGTGTTTTTTTGCGTAAATTGGTTGTTTTTAAATATTTTAGGAGTATCGCCATGAGAAAGCCGCTTTCTTTATGCCTGATTCTGATAGTATTGTTTTTCATGCTCGCCTGCGGCGGCAAGAAGAGTGAAAGTTCAGAAACCGACAACGACACTAACGATATCGATATATCGGATGTCGAAATATCGGACAATGACTCCGACAATCCCCAGAAACCGGATGAGGATTCCGACAATATCGACATACCGGATCAAGACAACGGCTCCGACACTCCCGAAGTGGCAGAGAACCACAAAATTTCGGGTGCCTACCAAATTGGCAGCAGTGTTTCGGGGATCAAGACGCTCCTTGTCGAATGCGGCAGCAGTGAAGAAATCGCCTCGTCAAAGACCGATGCAAACGGCAGGTTCTCATTCAACGCCGATATTACTGAAACAAAAACCTACTGCGTGAAGGCAAACGGTTTCGCAAGCTGCTTCAAAGGCATGAGCGACCACGTTGCAAACATTTCCGAAATCACGAATGCAGCTTATCTTCTTGATGAAAACTGCGCTGAGATCCGCCAAAGCGAGACGATGGTCAGAGCTTACGCAAAACTCGGGACCGGCAGATGGCTCGGCGAGCTCGATTATTCAAAGCTTTCGGGCATCAAAGAGGGGCTCGGGCTTCTTGCTTCCTACCTTGATACGACCGATCCGAAAACACTGTCCGAAAAGATCGCGGCCGACATCATCACGAACAACTGACGCGGGTTCCATAAGTTTTTCAACGGTTTCAAAATCTCTGCCGACAAAAAAGAGGTCATCATAGACACCGGAAATCCGGACAACAACGAAGTTTCACTCGACATCGAAGGCGGCAGCAGCGTTGTTGCCGAAAATTTCAATGTCCTCTGGACAGATTCGGATAAAACGACAGGAACGGCGACTTTTAAATTCAACAGCACGAAACCGGGTGAATACACTATCCGCGCAAGGCTTTTCTACACCGGCGACCCTGTCAATCTCGGAGATCCGATAATGGATGATGCGCTGGGCGATCCGATAATGATCTCAACAGATTATTCGACGCTTCTTTTCCTTTTTGAAAAGGTTGGCGGGACGATCGATGTCAGCGACATGACAAAGGACATTTCACACTACATCGACAACGGTATTTATGCCGTAATCCCAAGGAACACGGTTATAAAAAAAGACGGAAACAAAGTAAATACGCTGACTTACAAAATCCTGACGGCTGGCGACGGTTCTCAGGTTTCAAAAATAAGCTTCGAACCAGAAGGGACGGTCTTCACAAACGATTCTCTCTATTTCGTCTACGAACTCGGCACAGTTTTCGGCGGCGATCCGATCATGCTGTCGGCTACGAGAACGAACACCGACGGGACCGGCGAAGTCCTTCAATCGACGGGCGGCGACCCTGTCATGCTCGAAGCACTGGGCGATCCGATAATGTTCTCGGCACTCGGCGATCCGATCATGCGTATCGTACGTTCCGGGCTGGGTGACCCGATAATGACGAACGCGCTGGGTGACCCGATAATGCAGGATGACGGGGAAGATCCTGTCTCGCAGGCAGCACTCGGTGACCCGATCATGGGCTCAGCCCTCGGCGACCCGATCATGGGCACGGCAATGGGCGACCCCATTATGATGGGCACAAGTTCAAGCGTCATGGTTGCTAAAACAGACCACTTCTCAGGGTTCCTGCTCAACTCGAATTCGCTTCCGGTTTCAGTCGATGCGCTTGTAAGCAGATGGTGCGACGGCTCATACTACCGGAACTACTCTCCGCTTGAATTTATCAGGCGCGGCGTTCAGCAGTACAAGCCTGAGGGGG
>JAGAAT010000174.1 GCA_017615095.1 bacterium | reverse complement strand
CTCCGAAGAGCGCGTCACCCTTTTCGACCGCAAAATCGCCTGTGTTCCAATCCGTTACCGGTTCTGCTGCTTTCTGAGCCCCGAGTCCGTCGGCTGTATTTTCCGAAGTATCACGATCCGGTCCGGTTCCGGCAGTTCCGTGATCTTCGGCGTAACCTGCGGTTTCAGCCTTCTTCTCGAGCGATCTGAATCCGAAAAGCGATACGACCTCCTGAAATTTCTCTCTGTTCACGCCGTGCCATGGCGAAAGGTCGCAGCATCCTAACTCGATCGAAGTATTGAGCTGAACAAGGAATTTCGACAGCTTCAGCTGTTCTCGGCTCGCCAGGAAATTCTGCTTCATCGCGGGCGTCAGAGAGTCGATCGCCCCGTATATCCCTTCGATGGAACCGTAGTCGTTGAGAAGCTTTGCCGCAGTCTTCGGACCGACCTTCGGAACACCCGGGATGTTATCCGAAGAGTCACCGGTCAGTGTCAGCAGCTCCAGCATCTTAGACGGTTCCACGCCGTACTTTTCGATCACCGCAGGGATGTCGATGAACTTCTCCTTCATCGCGTCGAACATGAGCGTTTTTTCAGTCACGAGCTGCATCAGATCCTTGTCCGAAGAGATGATCGTGATATCGAGCTCCGGGTGGGCGGTGACGAACGACGCGATCACGTCGTCTGCCTCGAAGCCGTCCTTAGCGAAGACAGGGATATTGAGCGCGTCAAGGATCATCTCGATCCTTCCGAACTGCGATTTCAGATCAGGTTCAGGCGTTTTGCGGTTCGCCTTGTACTCGTGATAAGCCTCTTTCCTGAAGGTTTCGGTCTTGCTGTCGAGAGCCGCCGCAAAGGTGTAACCGGGAAATCTCGCAGCAACTTTAAAAAACATCGAAATGAGACCGTAAAGCGCATTCACGGCCTCGCCTGTCGGTGACGTCATCGGCGGGATCGCATAGTAGGCGCGAAAAATGAACGCGCTCACATCGATTATCGCAACTTGTTTCTTCTTTTCCACAGAGCCTCCATAGCATAAATTCCGACGATTTTAGCCCGCAGATCGCTAATAGCAATTTATTGATTTATTTAGCTTATTTGCTAGCATACGCGACTATTTTGCCAGTTCTTTGTTTAAAGGAGGAAAAATGCTTAAACAAAAAATCAAACTCGCACTGTTGCTGGCAGCAGCGGTCATTTTTGTAGTTTCATGCGATAACTCAAGTAAAAGCAGTGAGTTACCGGCACAAAAAATCAATGAACCAGTCGTAGAGAGCAGCCTCAAGTCTCTCGTCGTCGGCGTCGCCGCGACCTCGGGGAACGAATTTTCCGAGCAGAGGGATTCATTCACCGTTGACGAACAGGTCGCACTCCGCGGCTTCTGGAAGCCCGAATCCAAAAACTATAAAGTCCTTTTTGAATGGATAAATCCTGAAAAAAAGATCGTCTACTCGAAAGAGATGGAGATCGAACAGAACTGGACCCGCACATTCTCATACTTCCGCGGAAAAATGCCGCTCAACGCAGGCGAATGGACAGTCCGCGTAAAAAGAGGCGGCAAAGTCATCGGCATGACGACCTTCAGCGTCGTCCGCAACCGCTCCGAGATACCTTTCGTAGCCCAGATGGAGGCTTACAACACCGAAAAGGTATCCCTTGAAGAGGGCAAGCTCATCACAGAGAAGGTCCGCTGCTTCGCCGAAGGCAGATGCGACACCGAAGCCGTCATCTCATCGCTTCCGCAGAGCCTTGCAGAAAAGAAAGTAGGTCTCGCGGCATCCGTCTTCAGAAAAGCTGAGGTCACCGATCTCGTCTTCTCACCGGCAGACAAGATGTCCGACGCACTGAGATCGCTCCTCTCCAAAATCAAGCCGGATCCGGCACCTGCGGCTGTCGAGCTCTCTGTGCTCCACTCGCAGATCGAGATCAAGTCTACGGAGGCAGTCGTCTCTATGAAAATGAAGGAGGCGATGGGCTTCTCACTCACTAGCGGCGACAAGAAGGCAACGATCCTTCCGACGCAGATCGCACGTTACCAGATCGAAGACGGCGAAGGCGTCGTAAGGCAGCTTTCGGTCGATGCCGGACTCCCCGAGCACGGCTGGAAGAGCGCAAAGCTGACAGCATTCAAAACGCAGGACTTCCTCTTCAACGACAAGATGACGGAACCGAAACAGATCGCCTTCTCGAGAACTGTCGTTCCGATCGAAACCACGACCAGGCAGGATCTCATCAAAGCCGTTGACAACGCTATGAACTGGTACATGACCAACCAGATCAACGAGGGCGAACAGAGCGGCAGATACATGTACACATTCTTCGTCTCCAAGGATCTCGAACCGAACGACGACTGGGGACTCCGCAACCTGAACGCTATCTTCGTGATCGCCGAGATCGCGAAGGACAAGAAGGACAAAAAGCTCACCGAGAGCGTAAAACGTGCGATCGATGTCTTCAGATCGAAACTTGTCGAAGGTCACGGCGGCAAATACCTCGACTGGCCGTACTTCCGCAAAGTTTCAAGCATTGCCGGGACGGCTTTCCTGCTCGGTGCGATGGCTGAAATCAACGATCCGTCGTACAAGGACGACATGAAGAAGATGGCTGACGCGATCATCTCGCTTCAGGAGCCGAGCGGCAAGTTCAAAACCGATTTCTACAAGCCTCTGCGCGACGTAGACCAGCTCTACTATCCTGGCGAAACGATCCTCATGCTGATGCGCTACTACAAGATCTCGAAGTATGCTCCGGTCCTTGAATCCGCAAAGAAGGCGTTCCCCTTCTACCGCGAATACTGGAAGACGGCTGACGGCAACAAGGCGCCCTTCGTTCCGTGGCAGGTCCGCGCTTACCAGGAGGTCTACATGTACGACAAAAACCCGGATTACGCGAAGTTCGTCTTCGACATGAGCGACTGGCTGCTCAAGAGATACCGCCCGCTCGGACCTGATGCACTTCCCGGCAGACAAGGCGCACTCAACTCGCAGTTCGCTTCGACAGGCGTATACACCGAAGGTTTCGGTCCGGCACTCGTTCTTGCGAGAGAGCTGAACGACAAGGCTCACATCGAGGCGTACACACACATGCTCCGAGGCGCACTCCCCTACCTGCTCGGTCTTCAGTTCAAGGAGGAGGACATGTACCGCGTAAAACGTCCGTCGAAGGTCCTGGGCGCACTCGCGACAAGACCCGACAACGACGAGCTGAGACTTGACGCAACCTACCACGCTATATCCGGGATCCACTACTCGACAAAGATCTTCACGGATGAGCAGTGGAATGCGGTCGAATGGAAGTAAGGACCCTGAAATTCAACAATTTTCTTAAATAACACCATGAACCTGAATCTGATATACGAGGACAATCACATTCTGGTTGTCGTAAAACCGCGCGGAGTTATGGTCCAGAAGGATTCCTCCGGCGCAAATGACTTTCAATCGCAGCTCAAGGAGTTTTTGAAGCGGAAATACAACAAACCGGGTGAGGCGTTTTTAGGCATCGTTCACCGTCTCGATCAGCCGGTAGGCGGCGTTATGGTCTTCGCAAAGACCTCCAAGGCGGCATCACGTCTATCCGAACAGATCCGGCAGCACGAGTGGAAAAAGGAGTACCTCGCGATCGTTGACGGTGCTCCGGAGCAGAAGATCGGCGTTTTTGAGGACTACCTCGTCAAAGATACCGAATCGAACCGCGTTTTCGTCTCGAAAAGGGGCGACCCGAGGGCAAAGGCGGCAAAACTCTGCTACGAAGTCGTAAGAAAAAGCCGCGGGAACCGCTCACTTCTGAAAATCTTTCTGGAGACCGGCAGATCCCACCAGATCAGAGTACAGCTGGCATCGAGGAACATGCCGATCGTAAACGACCACAAGTACAGCAGGAACGTGAAGTTCGGTGCAAACATCGCACTCTGGGCGTTCGCGGTCGAGATAATCCACCCCGTCACGAAGGAGAGGATGCGCTTCGAAGAGCCGATGCCGGCCGATATGGAGGAGCTTCTTTAGTCGATGACGAGCGTCAGATTGATGTCTCTCGAGCCTGCCGAGTGAGTCAGGGCACCGACCGATATAAAATCTGCGTTAAGTTTCGAGAGCCTGTTTATCTTTTCAAGTTTGACGCCACCCGAAATTTCGGTGATTGCCGAATCCCCGATGATCATAACCGCTTCAGCCATCATCTTTTCATCCATGTTGTCGAGCATGATGACATCGGCACCCGCCTTGAGCGCCTCGCGGACCTCGTCAAGATTTGTCGTCTCGACCTCGATCCTCATCAGGTGGTGGACACCCCTGCGGACAGCCTCGACCGCTTTAGTGATCGAACCCGCCATAACGATGTGGTTGTCCTTTATCATGATCCCGTCGTCAAGTCCGAAGCGGTGGTTGCTCGCCCCGCCGACCCTGACAGCGTACTTCTCAACAGTCCTGAGCCCCGGCGTGGTCTTTCGCGTATCAACGATTTTCGTCTTTGACGCAGCATCGAGTTCTGCGACGTAACTCCTTGAAAGCGTTGCGATCCCGCTCATCCGCTGCAAAAAGTTGAGAGCCGTGCGCTCGCCTTTGAGGATCGAATCAGCCCTTCCCGAGACCTCCATTATCGGAGTCCCCTTTTTGATGTATTCGCCGTCGCGGACCAGTATCACAGATTCAAGCGTCTCGTCGATCAGAAAAAAGACATAGGCAGCCAGATCGACCCCGCAGAGGCAGAGATCCTCCTTTGCCTTGATCACGGCACGCCCCCTGCGTCTGCCGTCGTAGACAAAATCGGTCGTCATGTCGCCGCGGCCGATATCCTCACGCAGGACATGCCTTAAAAATTCATCGGTAACGTATCCGGGACACCTCATTCTGCACCTCCTAACATCCTTGAAATTTACTTTTTTTGACGAGCCCCGCCCTCTCAGCCTCCGGTTTCCCGAAGAAATAGGAGCCCATGACCAGAATATCGGCACCGGCAGAAACTACAGCCGGAAGAGTTTTGTCGTTCACTCCGCCGTCAACGGAAATTTCGTAGCCGAAGCCGTATTTTTTGCGTATATCATTGATCTTGCTTATCTTTTCCGTAGCGCTCTCAATATATTTCTGACCGCCGAACCCCGGATTCACGCTCATCACGAGCACCAGATCGCAGAGATCGCCGACATAGGGCAGAAAATCGGCCGGAGTATGCGGATTCAGCGCGACCCCCGCCTTGACGCCTAGACTCTTCAGAAACTGAAGGCTCCTGTGCAGATGCCTTTCCGTCTCGACGTGAAGCGTGATCATCCCGCAGCCCGCCTCTGCAAAAAGAGGTGCATACCGGATCGGATCTTCGACCATCAGGTGGGCATCGAACGGAAGTTTCGTGAGCGGCCGGATCTGCCTGACTATCATCGGACCGAATGTGATGTTCGGCACGAAATTCCCGTCCATGATGTCCAGGTGGACGAGATCGGCGCCGCTTGTTTCGATCGACTTTACCTCATCGGAAAGCTTCAAAAAATCCGCTGAAAGGATTGAAGGAGCGATTTTCGTCATTTTGTCCTCCGCATTCTGCAAATGTAAAAAATATCTCTGTTTTCGGTAACTTCACGCACCGTGTAGTAGCTTTTTTCTATTTCGAAATTTTTGTGGTCAGCGATAAAGCGGTCGATCTGGTCTATGCTCTCCTCTCTGGTGAACGTGCAGACAGAGAAGACCAGGATCCCGCCGGTTTTCACATACTTGCAGGCGTTGTTCAGGATTTTTTCCGATATCGATGCCATCTTTGCCGAATCCTTGTTGTTCTTCAGCCACTTGATCTCGGGGTGTCTGCGGATCGTTCCGAGCGCACTGCACGGCGCATCCAGGAGCACCTTGTCGAACTTGTCCTGCCAGTCAGGGTTGAAGGAAGCCCCGTCCTGGAGCTTGACCTCGATGTTCCGCTTTCCGTTTCTGACGATCGCCTCCGTCAGCATCGTGAGTCTGTTCGCGTTGACATCGGCCGCTGTTACGCGCCCCGTATCGCCTGTCAGATAAGAGGCGAAAAGCGTCTTCCCGCCCGGAGCAGAACAGAGATCGAGGATCCTGTCGCCCGGTTCTATGCCGAGCTCGCAGACGGCAAGCTGTGAAGATTCATCCTGGATCGAGACGTTTTTGAACTCGCTTATCATCGAAAAATTCGCCGCTTTGTGGGTGTAGACCGCATATCTGCACTCCCTGGCAGGTTCAGCCTCGATCCCGCGTTCGCGAAGGCTTTCGATCACCCTTTCACGCTCGCTCTCATCGCCGTCGACCCTCAGCGTTATCCCGAGCGGACGGTTCACGATCTGAAGCAGAGTCTCGATGTCGTCGCCGAGACGTTCAGCAAGCCTCTTGAGCCTGACGAAGAGCCATGCAGGGATCGAATAGTAGGTCTGGAGAAACGCCTCGTAGTCGCCGCCGAAGCACTTTTCCATGTTTCCGCGTGTCGGATCCTGACGCAGGATCTCACGCAGGATGTAGTTCACGAAACCGGCTGTACGCTCGTTGCCGCACCTCTTCGCGAGCTCCGCCGCCTCGAAGACTATGGTCGCCGGCTCGCGGTTGGACATGAAGATGATCTGGTAAAGCGAAACACGGATCAGGTCGAGCAGGTTGTCGTTTATGCGCTTGAGCGGTTTTTTGAAGACTCTGGAGATCCAGAAATCGAGGTGCGTCAGGTTACGGATCGTGCCGTAGACAAGCTCGGTGATGAACCTGCGCTTCGGGTAATCGAACGGCGAGAGCAGATCCGCCAGAAGCTCGTTCAGGAATAACGACTGGTCCAGTACCACGCGGATAAGCGAGCTTGCGACCAGCCTCGGATCACTGTTTTTTTTGTCGGTCATAGGGAACTCCACAAAAATTTTTATGTATATAGCACGCTTTCCGGATTTGTAAAAAAGAGTTTGCATTAAATCCGAAACGGGGTATAGCAAGTCTCCGGATGTCCTAATCCAAGTTTTTTTTGAAAAAAATGGAGAGACTCATGGCACACCGGATCGGATTCGACAACGAAAAGTACCTCAGCGAACAATCAGCAGCGATCCTCGAACGGGTCAAGCTTTTCAACAACAAGCTCTACCTCGAGTTCGGCGGAAAAATCGTCTGCGACTACCATGCAGCCAGGGTCCTGCCCGGCTTTGACCCGAACGTAAAACTGACCCTTCTTCAGCGCATCAAGGATGACGCCGAGATCATCATGTGCATCTATGCCGGCGACATCGAAAAGAAGAAGATCCGCGCTGACTTCGGGATATCCTACGATTTCGACGTAATGCGCACGATCGACTGCTTCACCGACCTCGGGATCGTAGTCAGAGCCGTCGTCATCACGCGTTTCGAGGGACAGCCGGCTGCGATAGCCTTCAAAAACAAGCTCGAAAGACGCGGGATCAAGGTATACACTCACTCCTTCACGAAGGGCTATCCGACCAACATCGACCTTGTCGTAAGCTCCGAAGGCTACGGTAAAAACAGCTACATCGAGACCGAAAAACCGGTCGTTGTCGTCACAGGCCCCGGACCGGGCAGCGGAAAACTCGCTACCTGCCTGAGCCAGCTCTACCACGAAAATCAGCGCGGTGTGAACGCCGGATATGCAAAGTTCGAGACCTTCCCGATCTGGAACCTGCCGCTGAAACACCTCGTGAACGTCGCCTACGAAGCAGCGACCTGCGAGCTTAAAGATGTCAACATGATCGACCACTACCACATGGAGGCATACGGCGAGGCGACGGTCAACTACAACCGAGACATCGACGCATTCCCGCTGGTGAAGCGCATCATCGAAAAGATAACGGGGAAACCATCGATCTACAAGTCGCCGACAGACATGGGCGTGAACCGTGCCGGATTCGGGATCATCGACAACGAAGTCGTTGAAGAGGCTGCAAAGCAGGAGATCATCCGCAGGTACTACAAGTATGCCTGTGAATACGCGATGGGGCTGACCGACCGCGAAACAGCGGAGCGTGCGGAGAGGATAATGAACGAGATCGGCGCAAAACCGTCAGACAGGAACGTCGTCGAGCTCGCAAAAAAGGCTGCATTCGACGCGAAGCTCAACAACAAGGGTGTTGACGGGATAATCTGCGGCGCGGCGATGGAACTTCCCGACGGCGAGACCGTCATGGCAAGCAACTCAGAGCTGCTCCACACGGCATCGGCTTTAGTACTCAAGGCTGCGAAAACACTGGCAAAGATCCCCAAAGAGATACCGCTTATCCAGAGAAACATCATAGAATCAGTAGGATACCTTAAAAAGAATATCCTCGGCGGGACGAGTGAAAGCCTCGACCTCGAGGAGACCCTCATCGCACTTTCGATCAGCGCGATCACCAACCCGACAGCCGCCTTCGCGATGGAAAAGCTCAACATGCTCAACGGTGCAGATGTCCACATGACGCTTATGCCGACTCCGGGAGACGCAGCAGGCTTCAGAAAGCTCGGGATAAACGTCACCTCCGAGCCGAAATTTGCCTCAAAGCACCTATTCGACGACTGATCCCATCATAATTTTTACAGCAGTCATAGCCTCGAGCTGGGCGACGATCGCAACCTTCGGAGCGATAAAACCCTCGGAGGCATCGCTTTTCCCGTCTCCGCAGAGGTAAAGGTTCCCTACTTTGCGGACGCGGATATCTTCAAAGCTGCCGATACCGGCGACTCCGCTCCCGCAGACGACCGGCTTGTCAGGATAGAGTTCGCTCCACCTGTCGATCAGCCAGAGCTTGGCATCGGCACTGTCGAACGCCTCTATCAGAAAGTCAGCGCCCTCGAAAAAACGCCCGACATTTGAATCGACAAGCTTTTCATCGAAGACATCAAGCTCGACCTCTGGGTTGATCCGCCTCAAAATCGCGGCAAGAGAGGGTGATTTAGGCTTATCGACATCACTCAGGAAAAAGTGCTGGCGGTTCAGATTGCACTCCTCGACATTGTCGAAGTCGGCAAGTTTGAGCTTTTCTACACCTGTCCTGACAAGCGAAACCGCAATATTAGAGCCGAGCCCGCCGCAGCCTGCAATGGCGATGCGGAACTTCCTGACCTGCTCAGCGACCCCCTTGACATTTCTCGATAAATCCATACCCCGCCTCCGTCAGCAGATTTTTAACAGCAAAACTTCAAGCTTAAACTCAATTTAAACTTGAATAGCCGTCTTAATTACTATATAGTTACCCTTTTTTCAACTCTACGTTAATTTTTACCGGAGGAGGAAAATGAGCTTGG
>JAGAAT010000019.1 GCA_017615095.1 bacterium | reverse complement strand
TCTTTCTATCACTTTTGCTTTTTGCTCATATGTCGCAATGTTGCAAAAATATTCGAGCACAGCTATTCTGCAAGAATTTTTGTCATCCAAATCATATTTTTCGAAATCTATAGAAGAATAAATTCTTGCTACAAAATCTTCGGTCGTTCTTGACCAAAAAGATGACAAGATCCAATTAATCGAATTATTGTTATCATTATAGTCCTTTTGCATTTCGATAATTGTGAGATTTATAATCATATCAAGCATTTGATTTTTATACACAGATTCAGATTTTACTTTTTGGGTAAAAGCAGAAAGAATTTGAGTTCTGGACTCCTCATTTTTTAATTTTGGAAATAATGACAATGCTTTCTTTACGATATCGTCCTTATCAATTCCAGCCACTTCCTCTATCCATTCAAATACAGAACTCCAATCTTTCCATTTAAATTCCAAATTTACATGAATATCATATCCATGAGTAGAAAGACACCCTTCTCGGATTTGAATAAAGCCTTTTTATTTTGCCGTTTTCGCGAACAAAATCTGTTGTAATCAGTGAAAGCCGCCATTGTTTTGATTCGTCTGAATAGAAAACAACCAAAGCATTGGAATTGGAATCCTGCTCTTTCATTATTTTCGCAACTTCTCTCGTCAAAGTTACTCGCGGATCTCTGTTATTCGTTAAATTTGTTCTGAATTCATAAACCGTCAGATCAAGTTCATCTGAGTTTCCGAGTTTCCAACCTTCCACCAGTTTTTTACTGTCGAAATAAATTGGTTCTTCTGACGGTCGAAAATCATCAGGAAGAAAGTCATCATAAATAAACTTTGTGAAGTCTTCTCGGTTATAGACCTTGGTTAAATCCAGATTCATTTATCAACTCCATATCAAAAATTCTTATAAAAGTTCTTCCGCGAGCAATATTGTTTCCGGCTCTGAAACTATATTACTTTCTTTCTGAATAATTGCATCGAGATAATAATCAGGAATTATATGCTTTATAGCCGGAACAAGCTCTTCTCCGCTTTTTTTCCCGATCTCCTTCAAAATTCTCTTAATATCACCTTCAGATATTGAACCCCAGAGAATAACTTGTCTAAGGGCTTCAAGATATCCTTTTTCATAATCGGAGACCTCTTTCATAATGGCTTGTATGGCATCTCTCACTTCCTGAACATTTTTTCCGTATTTTGCCGATGTCTTGCTTATAATGCCGCTGTTTTCCTTAGCTGCTTCATAAAGCATATAGAAATCATCGGATACCTCTTCACCTTTCTCATCTTGTGTTGCCCTGAATATTGAGAGTGCCTGTTGCTGTGATATAGACCGAGCTCCACCGCCTCGGGAGGCAAAACAAAATCTGGGAGCATCTCCTTTTTTTGAAAACAGCAAAACACCTTTGTTTTTAAGTTCTTCATACAACCCGAAATCTTGATTTACCACATTGCCAAGATCCACATTTTTTCTTGCTACCCGGCATCTTTGGGGCAGATTTTTCGCCATTTCAAGCAAATCAGGATTTTCGCTTTCTATTTTGGAAAGCTCATTTTCAAATTCGACTTGCCATGAAAGAGAATTGGAAGCCTCTTCAGCCTCATCGAATTGTTTCCTTAAATAACCGTCAATCGTTTCATCATCTGTAAGAATCTTGGTGTCAGCTCCAAAAATCGCCTGAAACAGCTTCATTTTGAAAGTTGATATTTCAGCAGTATGACTGATTTCCTCGCCTATAGCAGACGGAAAGAAATTATAGATATAAAGCTCATCAAATACTTTTTTGTTTATTCGGTTGATACGCCCGACTCGCTGAATAACACGGGTCGGATTGTAAGGAATATCGTAGTTGTATATTGTTCCGGCACGATGAAGGTTGAATCCTTCGGAAATAGCATCGGTGGCAACCAAAACTTCGTAATCGTTTTTCTGCTTATCTTTTGCCAAACCTGCATCAAAATTTTCTTTTACTTCATTTTGTTTGCCCTTTCCCGCATTTTTAGAAGAATACATCAGCACTTTCATGCCGTCTGTCTTGAATTTGTCTGCAATATATTCAGCTGTGTCTGAAAACTCTGAAAAAATGATAATTTTCCGTTTAGGATCTTTTCTGAGAGATTCCTTTATGTTGTTTTCAATGGATTTGAATTTCGGATCTTCATCAACCTGTTCCCATTGCTGAATAAAATCATCAAACAAAGTCATATCTGATTCCAATTCTTTAAGAAAATCATCCGAAAGGTCTGCTGCATCAACGAACCAAATATCCTCTCTTTTTCTTCCGCTTGTTTCGATTGAATCTTTGATCTGATCAAGATTGTCATCGTCTCCCAATAATTTTACCAACTCGTCAATATCAGGCAGTCTTTTTGTCATCGGTATTTTTCCGTAATCCAAAAAGCTTTTTCTGAACACTTCCATAGATTCTTTTATATTTTTCAAAGAACTCTTGAAACTGTATTGCGAACTTTCAAAACGGCGGACAAGCAACTGGCGCATAAAAACAGCCATGTTTTTCTGACCAGTGGTAATCATTTGTTCTGTCTTTGCATCTAAATGATCGCTATATTTCTTAATAAGTTTCGGATCTATTTTCCCGGTTTCGTCACGCTTTAAATACAAAAGAGGTTTGTATCTTGTGCCGTTGAAAGATCCTTTTGTCCCCTTTTTGGCATTTCCGGTTAAGGCATCCAAAGTATTGATATAAAGTTCTGAAAGTTCTCCGAGTTCGTATTTTTGAGACTGTGGAGGCAATACATTAGAAAATTCGATACCGTTAGCTTTCAAATCCGCTTTATATTTCTCAGATTTTTCCAAATCTATTCTTGTTCTGCGAATAACAACAGGGTCAAGGATTCCCCTGATTTTATCAGCAAGTTCTTTGGATTTATCATTAAATTCCTTAACACCCATTTTTTCGGCACGATGCTCTTTTTTCAGCTTGTCATATCCAAAAATAAGAGCTTTCATTTCTTCTCCCAAATTGTTCACCGTCTGAATAGTGGAATGTTCCGGGATCTGAAAGAGCTTTATCATAGAAAAAATGTCACTCGGTTCGTTATTAAAAGGAGTAGCCGAAAGAAGAATGACCTTGTTTCCTGCACAAAGTCTGCTGAGATTGCTGTAAGCTTCAGTCCACTCATTTCTATAGCGATGAGCCTCATCTATAATGACAACCAAATCTGAAGCTCCTTCATTTTCATCAGCAGCATCTTCCAGTTTGCCGGAGGTATAGAATGTTGCACCTCGCAGACCGAAATCGAATGCATAAGCCTTCCACTGTTCCAGCAGATGCGGAGGAGTAATGATAACCGTTCTTTTATCCAAATTAGCAGCAATCGCAGCAGCAATTACAGATTTGCCCAAACCTACGACATCTGCGACTATAACACCTGAATGTTTTTTGATTTTTGCGACTCCTTCCCGAATAGCATCTATCTGGTAGGAAACATCCAAAAATTGATTTCCGCTGTCTCTGGTGATTTCCCGCGGAGTTCGGACATGATCATTAGTCGCTTTAAAATATTCATAAAGAACTCTGAGATAAACCAAATAAGGCTCAGGACGAACTTCAAGCCATGTATGCTGCATACAATCAATCAAATCATCCTTGTTTTCCTTCCCTACGAGCGGAATAGCATCTTTCCAAAGATCGTTGAATATTTTCTCCGCATCTTTGTAGTCTGTACCGTCTTGAAGATAAACATTGACTTCATTTCTTGCCTTGAAACCCTGAATCGAAAAATTGCTGGAGCCGACAATCACCTTGCTGTCATCTGTTCCGGAAACACCTTTTGGAATATTGAACAAATACATTTTAGCATGGTTGGGATCTTTTGTTTTACGAATTTCTAAAGTTCCATCATCCAGCTTTTTTAAAAAAGTTTCATACGAATCCTTGAATCTTTTTTCATCTAACACATCTGATTTATTAATGATTTTCTGCAACTTTTCAAAGTATCTTGTCCTCACTGCGAGTTTTTGCTCACGTCTATCTCCCTTGGAAATAGTTGTATATTCACAAATACAGTTGTGCAGATCGACCTCTGCATCCATGCCGATGAGAATACGAAGAGGTTTGTCTTTAAGCTGTTCGTGTATTTCACAAAAACCTGAAAAAAAGAAATATCCGACAAGAAAATCCAATTTTGAGCTATGTTCTGTCAAAGAGCGAATTATTTCAGAAAGAGGCCTGTCACTTTTATCATTTGTAATAAATTTTGAACTCATATTTTCTCTCCGTTCTTCCAATCTGCATATTTAAGACACTGACGCAAACCCCTTTGTTTACTCATCAACTTCGGCATATAGTGCCTGAGATGAAATTTTTATTCGTATTTTGAACAAAAAAAACGACAAAAAAACCGAAAAATTATAGGTAAAAGCGGGGATTGTGCAAGTTAAAGCACCGTTCCATGAAAATGCAGTAATTCGTGTCGTCGCAGGACAGGCAGTATAGTCTTGAAGGCGTGTCCGTATTCGTCAGGCTGTTTATGGAAGCACCGGATATAACTACTGAACTACATTCAGGCGCTGAGCGGCTTCGCTGGACTTTTCATCCGGGTTGTAATACGGATGGACGGTCGCTTCACCGGTCGATGCCTCGATCGGATAGTCTGCCATCAGCTGATATCTGAGTGTCGCCGTCTCTCCGGCGTCGATGTGGCTGAGATAGAGGATCAGGTGCCTCGGGGTCGTTTCGTAACGCTGAAGCAGATCGCCGTACTGGACAGCCTGATCGAGCTGATACGGTATCAGCGTGAAGCCGGGCGCGATCCCGATCGTCGCAAGGATCATCGTCACACCCTCCCCGCTCACGTTTTTGATATCGACTTTTACATCGACAATGTCGTTGACCGAAAGGTTCGTCTTGTCGTAGCTTACACTGATCTCGAGCGGACCTGTTTGGGTGTCTGCCTCCGCTGGGACATACCAGGTCGCGGTCGCCTGATACATCATGCTGCCGGTACCGTCGAACTTGATCTCGATGTTGTTTTCGCCGTAGACAAGATGCTCCTTGAGGTCGATCAGCCTGAGGACATCGGAGTTTTCGGGGGTGATCTGGAAGACCGTTCCTGCCGATCCGTTCGCCTTTATGCTGACTGTCGCGTTCGTATCCGGCTCTGATGCCGTATAAAGGCTCATTACCAGGAATTTGAGTGCCTGGATTGTCGCCTGAGTCCCGCCCCAGTTGCCGATAGAATCTTTTTGACGGATGATCCAGTTCAGGATCCTGCCGGTAACATCCGCATAGCCGCCCTTTTTGACAAGAAGCTGACCGATAAGCGCCGTGGTCTCGATCTCAGCGCTGTTGCCGTAGCCGTAAGTTTCTGTATTTGTTGTTTGTCCCCAATGGACGCCTTCCTCTTCGTCCTCGATCTTCCGTTCCATAAGCTTGTTCACGAGCATATCGATTTTCGACGAGCTTCCGGCGTTCTCCAGAAGCGAGACAGCCGCCATAGCCACTGTGTAGGTATCCTCCTCGCCGGTGACTTTCGACTCGATGTAGCCTACAGCTCTGGCTCTTGCGGTCTCCTCCAGACCGGCACTCGCCAAAGCCCATGCGCCGTACGCGGTCGAGCGGAGATCAGAAGACTGGATGTCGTGTGTGGCATGGTCGTAGCTGGGACCGTTTTGGGTTTTGAAGGAACCGTCAGAATTCTGCTGCGAAGCCATCCATGCGGCTGTCCGCTGGATCATGTTCTGATCGACCTCGTAGACTTTGCTCATATCGACGAACTCAAGAAGACCGAGCGAGGTCAGGACGAAGTGCGCCGGAGTGTCGCCGAACCACTCGAACCCGCCGCCGTTGACCTCGTAGGTCAGAAGCCTCTGGTAACCCTGCGAGATGTAGTCTCTCGCCTTCAGTTCGATCTCCGGCGTGATGTTCCCCGCCTTCGCCATATACTGGAGCACGAGAACGTTCGGATAGGTCGTCGAGGTCGTCTGCTCGAAGCAGCCGTAAGGGATCTGAAGCATCGAGTCGAGACCCTCGACCGCCTGCGCCATCATGCCGGGATAGATCTTTACGAAGAGCTCGGCACTGTCAGGGATAGCCTCTTCCGGGATCGTCAGGGTGATGTTTTTGTCGCCCTTCAGAAGTTCGCTCTTCGTGCTGTCAGCCATGATCCCGTCAGGTTTGACAGTGACGCTGCGCCTGATCGCGTCGGACATTTTCGTGCCCTGCGCGATGACCGTGAGGCTGTGCTCGCCGATCTTCAGGACGCGGATCGGGAAGTATACCGCCGAGACGGAATTTGCCGGGACATCGACTTCGACAACAGAGCTTCCGACCATCTCGAACCAAGGTTCGGACTGGGCTTCGAGGGTAACATGCTGATCTTCGCCGAGGTAGTTGTAGATCCCGACCGGCATCGAGATCTCATCGTTCTGGGTAAGGAAAACCGGCATATCGATATCGACAAAGAAGTCCTGGAAGACCCTGACGCTGCCGAGCAAACTTCCGACGCCGCCGGTAAGGCTGTTCGCAAGCGCCGTGACACGCCACGAGGTTATCGAATCCGCCATCAGGACCTCGAAATCGGCGACTCCGTTTTCATCCGTGATCAGCTGCGGATCGTAATAGAGCGTCTCGGGGAACCACTCGCGGACCTTCACCGAAGCCGCAGGTTCATCCGTGTCACCAGTATCTGTAGGATCCTCATAGTAACCAGTATCGCCGGTATCGCCGCCGTCCCAGGTATCACCGGTATCCGCCGCTTCGGCATCACAAGGCGCACCGTCTTCGTAATCTCCGTTGTCGTCGTGTTTGTAGTCGTACTCGCAGATCAGGAACTCTCCGGTCTGAATGTCATCCGCACTTCCAGCGATCTCATCAGGACCGGCAGAAAGAAGAGTTATGTAAGTTGAATAGTATCCCGGCCAGGAGATTTCGCCCTTCATTACGTTACCCCACGGGTCGGCATATTTGGGATTTTTGAGCAGCTTATTCAGCTTCGCATCGTCAAAACCCGATTCTTCACAGTTGGAGGATTTGAAGAAATTGTCATCGGCGAACTTCTGAGCCGTTTCTCTGACAGCGGCCGTCGAATACTGACGAAGGAACTGCTCGTATCTCGAATAGTCATCGGCAGAGACCCCGTGAGTCAGGTTTCCGGCATTGTCGGCAAAGAACGCCTCGGCACGCCTTTCGGTCTCCTCCTCCTGTTCCTCGTCGTCTGTAGGAGTAACGATCTCGTTGTAACTCGTTCCGTAGATCACATAATTCGACTCCATTACGGCACTTTCGATGTCAAAATAGGTCTTCTCCATGCCGGGAAGGAAGTCCATAACGTGGAAAACAGCCTCGTCGACCATCGAAACGCCGATAGCCGCCGTGACGGGATTACCGTCGGCATCCCTGACCTCGAAGCGCCCCTTCGCCGTCTCACGCGGCTTGTATTCCTCCCTGTCAGTCGAAAAACTTACGTTCAGCGAACTCGCCTTCCTGACATAGACAGCCTTCGAAGCGCGGATGATATTGCCATCCCTCGTCAGATAGTACGCAAGAAATTCGACGACTCCGTGCATTGTTTCGTCGAGATCGAGCCTGATAACGCCCTTTCCCTCTTCGAGGACGACTGTCCGCGTGCTCCGGATCTGCCCGTCGACAACGATATCGAGATACGCCCTGTCCGGCATCATTTCCGGCTGCGGAGTGTTCGGATCGTAGCCTGTGAAGATACCGAGTTCGACCTCGTCACCCGCTTCGTAGATCGGTGAATCAGTCGAGATAAAGACAAATTCGCTGCTGCCGTCCAATGTAAAAATGAAGCCCTTGCTGACACTTTTGCCCGCAGCACTCACCGAAACCGAGACGATGCCGTCTTCCGGCATCTGCATGTCGAACCCGGCGAATCCGCTCTCATCGACATCGACCTTCTGAGAGAAATTCCCGCGCTTCAGCGTAGCCGTCGAGGCGACCGGAGCCCCCAGCGGATCGGTCAGGATGAGGTACATCTTCTGCTCTACACCGGGCAGGATCTTTCCTGCTGCCGGAACAAGCACGATGTTTACAGGCTCCTGAACGACCTTGACGCTCTTGACGACCGACTGCGTATGGTCGGCGGTATCGGTAACGGTTATCTCGAATTTTGCGCTTGCCGCGCCCTGATCGAGGGTACTGCCGGTGAAATATGCCGGTAGCTTGGCAGTAAAGCTGTACTCACCGTTTTCCGAAAGAGTAGCATCAATTATTTGTATAGTATTTTCAGACACATCAGTCGTTTTTACTTCGACATGGACAGCACCCCTGCTGACAGGTTTGCCGTAGAAATAGTTCGATGCGACCTTTGCCTTGACCGTATCGCCCGGCATGTAAAAACCCTTGTCGAAGCTGACTGCGATATCGAATTTCGGAAGCACATACCTTTCGACCGTAACAGTCTTTTCAGCCGCCTTTTCGCCGTCAACAAGTGCCGAAATCGTGTAGTTCCCGAGAGTTACCAGACTGGCAAGCTTGAAATCGGCTGAATAGATACCGAATCTGCTCGTCTTTCCGTGCTCCTTGAAGACCTTGTTGCCCTTCGGATCGGTGATCTCAAAGGTGAAATCGGCATCACCGACGGGCTCCTTCGTCCCCTGCTGAAGCGAAAGCGTACGGATGTGGATCGTCTGCCCCGGCTGGTAGAGCGGCTTGTCCGTCGTAAGAAGAGTCTTTGAAGCACTCACTCTGCTCTCGCCCTTAAGCGGCACCGTCACACTTTTGGTACCGTACGCCGTTTCGGTCGTAACGACCATTTTGAGATTCCCCGAAACCGCCTCTTCAAGCGCCAGCGGAAGGGTCGCCATACCGAATTCATCGACCTTCGCGCTGAATTTTCCGAGTGAGGTATCTCCGTCAAAAACCTCTGCCGAAATATCGTTTTTCATAACATCCGAAGTGCCGTCGACCGGATTTCCCGAAAGCATATCGTTTACAAAAACACGGAAAAGCGACTCCTCGCCCTCGACGATTTTGTCCGCACCAAGTATCTGAGTCTTCGTTCTCGGCGAGATACGGAACATCGAAACGACGCCGTTCAGCCTGTTGCCCCCCCATTTCAGCGAATAATTCAGAAGGAGTCTCGGAAGTTCGTCGGCATCCGGCAGGTAGTTTTTTCCAAGATCGAAATCGATTTTTTCGGTATCCTCCGTGATCTCAGCACCGGCAGAACGCTTCAGATCGTTGAGGATATCTCCCGAAAGCGTCTTCACGCTTACCGAAACATCTGCATTGAGCGGCGACCTCCCGCTCTCG
>JAGAAT010000173.1 GCA_017615095.1 bacterium | reverse complement strand
CCACAACCTCGAGCTTTCGGAAGAGGCGTACTGCGGGGCGAAAAAGGTAAAGAACAGATGGATGCTGAACGGCTCGGAGATCACTCCTGACAAGCACTACAAGGCTGTCGTCCACGACTTCATCTTCAAGGGCGGAGACGGCTACAAAATCGACCGGACCGGCGCGATCAGCGCACCGGAACACTGGCGTACGCCGTTTGAAAAGTTCCTCAAAAATGCCGGAGACAGCGGCAAAAATCTCGAGCAGGCATACACAGACCTTATGAGAGAGTACAGAAGATAGATTGGATCCCGTACGGTCCTGCCGGATCAATGAAGATCACGGCGTCGGCACCGAAGTTACCAGCTGTTTGATATCGTTATCGTTAAATCTCAAACCGATCCCGAAGTAGTAGTCCCGGTAGCTGTTGATCAGAGCCTCTCCGCCAGCCGTGATATAGATCCAGCTGAACGGCTCGATCGTCCAGACGAAGGGGCGCCCGAGTGCCTGGACCCTCAGGTTCGGAGCTGCATCGCTGGCAAAGTCGAAGACCTCCGCCGTCACCGAAAGGAAGTTCCACGGGTTGTAGTCGATACCTAGCCCAGCCTTGTTCTGGAATATCCCGCCGCGGAGCGCGACCGGCCCGAAGACCCTGCCGATCTGGAGGTTGAACTTCAGCTTGTCGTCAACGACCCTCTTCTTTTCGGTGGCAACAAAACTCTGCGGATTGTCGCCGGTGACAGTCATGTCGTAGGTGATTTCTGACTCCGAGACCCTGCCGCGCGGATCATCGACGACTCCAAGCAGGTAAAAACGATCGGAACGCGGCTGGATCGTAATGTCGAAGAAGGTCTTGAATGAGTTGCTGCGGACCAGATAGTTCGAGTGCGTATCGACGTAAATCTGCATTCCGAGCATCGTATCGACGTAATCCGTGAGTTTTCCAGACACCTTCGTTATATCGTTGTAAAGCGTTTCGTCTGTCAGGAGTTTTCCGACAGTACCCTCGCCGTTTGCGACCTTTCCGGTGATCGTTTCGACGTTTTCGGCGATATTTTTCATGCTCTCGCCTGCGCCTCTCGATGCCGCAAGCTCGTCGCTTACCGTCTTCAGAGTCTTTTCGAGCATCGCAAGCGTCTCGTTGAACTTTTCATCCTTGCCGTCGCTCATCTGCGCGAGCCTGTCGGTGACAGCAAGAGCATTTTCCAGCAATTTAGAGAACTTATCCATCTCTTCATCGCTTCTTCTGTTGACCTTTGCAGTGAGCTCGGTAACGTTCTGTAGCGTCTCGGTAAGCAGTTTCATAAGGTTTTCGGTACTCTGCTTCGTGTCGGCAGTCGTCGCTACCAGAGAATCCAGGATCTTCGCGATCTTATCCTGGTTTTCGTGCAAAAGCATACGCTCTACGAGCCGGTTGGCGGTATCCATGACCTCGGTCGCCTTGTCCATCGCACCGTTCAGACCGAGATCGGTTTTGACATTTCTGATGTAGCCGCCCTCTGTGAGCGGCGGAGCGGACGGATCGCCTGGATCAAGCGCCAGGACATAGGTCCCCAGCAGGCTCTCCATCACCTTTTCGAGCTTCGCGTTTTCGTAGAGCGGGACCTCCTTCGTGATCTTGAGAGTAAACTTCGCCTTGCCCTTTTCCAGACCGATCTTGTCCAGCTTTCCCACGACTACGCCCGACATCAGGATGTCGCTGTCGCGCAGAAGCCCCATCGCGTTGTCGGCAAGAGCATGGTAAGTGGCGGTCTCCCCTTCGAAAAGATCGGCTGCCTTGTAGATGTAGACACTCACGCAAACCGCACAAAATACAAAGAAAATCCCTATCCTGACTGCTCTCGTCATCATCTCTCCGAATCAATCTGCCTGAACGAATTCGAGATAAACTGCCTCAAAATTTCGTGGTCGGACCTTTTCGCCTCTTCAGGCGTGCCGTCAAACTCGATCACGCCGTCGTAAAGGAGCGCGAGCCTGTCGGTAAAGCTGAAGATCGAAGCGATATCGTGGCTGATGACGATGCAGGTCATCCCAAGCTCGCGGTTCACCCTGATGATCAGCTGGTCGATGCTCTCCGCAAGGATCGGGTCGAGACCGGTAGTCGGCTCGTCAAACAGGACGATCCTCGGCTCGACAGCTATCGCCCGTGCCAGCCCGACACGCTTCCTCATGCCGCCCGAAAGCTCCGACGGATACTTTTTTTCGATCCCCGGCAGCTCTACAAGCTCCAGAAGCCGCGCGACCCGTCTGCGCAGCTCCCCGCCGTCCCGCAAGCCAAGCTGCTCGACAAGCGGAAAACAAATATTCTCCTCAACAGACATAAAGTCAAAAAGCGCTGCGTCCTGAAAAAGATACCCCATACTCCGGCGAAGCTCAAGAAGCTCCTGATTTTTCATCTTCGTGAGGTCGCGCCCCTCGAAAAAAATTTCACCGCGGTCAGGTTTGAGGATGCCGATGATGTTCTTCAGCAGAACGCTTTTGCCTGTACCGCTTTTACCGATTATGGTGGTTATCCTGCCTTCCGGGACGGAGAGATCCACGCCGCGGAGCACCTCGTGAGTTCCGAAAGATTTCCAGACACCGCATACTTTTATGATTTCGTTATCCATCACATCCCGCAAAAGTTGATGAAAAAATATGTCAGGAAGTAGTCGGCGATAAGCACCGTTATCGTCGACTGGACGACCGCCGCCGTCGTCCGCCGCCCGAGCCCCTTCGCTCCGCCGCTGGTCCTCAAACCGTGGTAGCAGCAGATCACCGTAACGAGGAAACCGAAGACTACAGCCTTCACAAGTCCCGTCCAGATGTCGTCCGGATCGACCAGAAAATACATCATGTGAAGGTATGCCTCAGCATTCACCTGCATAATTTTAGTCGATATAAAATAGCCGCCGTAGACTCCGACAACATTGGCAATCGCCGTCAGCGCAGGAAAGGTGAAAATCGAAGCGAAAATCCTCGGCACGACGAGATACCGCAGCGGGCTCACCGCCATCGTCTCCATCGCGTCGATCTGCTCAGTCACCTTCATGCTGCCTATCTCGGCAGTCATCGAAGAGCCGTTTTTCGCAACCAGGACAAATGCCGTTATGACAGGTGCAAGCTCCCTGCTCATCGCCATCGCGACTGCGGCACCGGCGTATATCTCGGCACGGAAGATCCGCATGATATTGACAAGCTGAAGCGCAAGGATCATGCCTGTCGTAAAGGTCGAGATCGCGACGATCATTATCGACTGAAGCCCGATCCTCTCCGTGTGGTCGGCGATCTGCCCGAACCTGTATGGAGGGATGAACATCCAGCGGCAGCATTCCCACAAGAAAACGGCAAAATCCTTGACATTGTTAAACAATTTTATCAGATAAAGACCTATTTTCTCAAAAAAACCCATCGATTTTCCCGTAATATCAAGCGAGATATTTCTGCCGCATTTCAGCTATTTTTCCTTGAAAACAGTGTTGAACAGGTCGATGAACTGCTGTTCCCTGTCGTTTTCGGGCTTCTTCGAATTGATCGTGACCGTCTTCCCGTCTTCGGTCAGGTAGATGAACCCCTTGTCGAAACCGATCGAACGCCTGTGGCGGTCCGGATCGAAAAGCGATACCCCCCACCAGCCGGCCGGTTTTTCACCGCCGGCAAGATTCAGGATCGTCGGAGCGATGTCGATCTGGCTTGCAAGTCCGCTGTAATCGGTCTCGGGAAGAGGCTGCTTCGTGACAAAAAGGAGCGGGATCCTGGCGAGGTTCTGCCTGGGATGCCCCTTGATCTTCTGCGAAACGTTGTTGAGCGGACAGGAGTGATCGGCAGATATGACGATAAGCGTCGATTCGTCGAAAAGCCCCTCCTTTTCAAGCTTTTTTATAAACTCCGAAATGTCGTAATCCATGCGGTCGATCGAGTTGAGCCAGTTGTAGACTTTTTTGTCCACGCTCTTGGCAAGCGCTTCTCTCTTCGGGTACTTGAGCCCCTTGTACTTCACCTGACCGTGAGGCGGATGGCTGTCCGTCCCGAGGACCGACACAAAGAGCTTTTCTCCGCTGTTTTTCTTAATATATTCAACCACTTTATCGTACAGGAACCTATCCTCGAGCCCCCAGCCGTAGATGTACTCTCTGAGCTTTTCGTCCTCGTAGAAATCCTCCCTCCCGATGATCTCCGGGAAGCCCATATTTTTGAAAATCAGGTTCTCGTTGGCGAAATATTTCGATGCGCTACGGATGAAAACAGGTCTGAAACCCTGTTTCTGAAGCACTTTTGGCAGAGAATTGACATGCCCTGTCTGCTCCTGGATATTGAAGTTCGGATGGGAGTTGAAGGTTACGGTCAGACCCTGAAGCGTCGGCGCCCCCACCGTAAAAAGGTTTGAGAAGGTAATGTCGAAATACTTCTTATTGCAGAAAATTTTGTCGGCGAACTCCGTATCGAGCTTATCGTTGTAGCACGGCAGAGCGGCGAGCGAAAGCGACTCAGCAAAGACGTAGATGATACGCCTGTAGCCCTTTGTATCTATCGCAGGCAGCTTCTTTTTTCCGACATCAAGCGCCCAGTCACCGATAGTTTTTTCATAGTCAGCGACATTCTCGGAAATTTTGAAATCTTCAGACAACAGATTGTAATCACTTACAAATTTTTCAACGGACGGAGAGAATTTGCTCCTGATCCTGCCGAAGGAGGGAAAGACTACATCCGAGAGAAAGCCTATCCACTGGTTCTGGCAGACATATATTATCTGAGCATTGCGGAAACCGTTGATGACCTTGTCATACTTCTCGTCGTGACTGCGCTGGAAGAGCCCTGTCGAGTTGATGAGGCTCAGAACAAGGCAGATGACAAGCCAGAACGCAGTGCGCTTGAATATATTTTCGAGCGGGATCTTTTTTATCCCGATATAAGCGACCCGGAAAACCGCGATCAGAAGCAGAAAAATCAGAAAAAGTCCCCATGCCGGAACAAAACCGGTTATGCTGTATGGGGTTATTAGACTGAAATAGTGCGCCTCTATCAGCGTGTTTCCGAAGTAGTAAAGCCCGATATTGCCTATCGTGAGGCAGAAATAGAGCATAACAAAAACCGCCGAAACTATTGGAGTCCGGAAAACCGCCTTCAGCGCAAGGACCGCAAAAAGGAAAAAGGCTGCATCAAAGATGAGCTTTTCACCGAACGAGAGAAAAATGTGCGCATCGTCAAATATGAACTCGTTTTTATATGACGCGACACTCAGAAAAACTATGTTTATTACGACTGTAGCAATCAGCAAAGCGGTTATCACCGCGTTCCGTTTCGGAAGCATGGCTTTCAGGAACGCGGCCGCCTTTTTCTTTTTTGAAACCTTTTCTTCCATAAAAAACTCCTAAAAACCAAAAAAACGTGCGCTTATACCACAATAAACTTTTGACTCAAAATCTATGTGAAATAAAATTCCGGGCACAGGTACAGTCTGAGAAGGCAGAGAGGATTTGCCGTGATTTTCTCCTGAAACTTGCAATCATACAGGCGACGATCTGGATTGCACAATTAGAAAGAGTTTTATCTTTCTGTTCTATTTATCTACGAAAAAATCCCAAAGATTTTATCAATCAATAAATTTTTCCTTGACTTAGCAAATAAAAGCACGAAATATTCGAACTTTTAAAAAAGTTTTTTGTGATTTGAAGGAAAATAAAAGAAGTCCGCAGGCCCTGACACCGCCGAAACGGGAGAAGGATCACTGCGGCTCACGGACAATATTATAGGCAAATAAGCACTATAATCAAGAAAAAAGCAGGAATTTTCGACACATGAACAGCACTTTTTACAGCGATTTGGAAAAGATTTTCTCTCAATCAAGACTTTCGGCTTATAAAAAAGACGGAGCAGATAACGAAACCGCGCTAGCCCGTTATTTATACAACATTGAACTGTGCAAATCGTTGTATGCACCGTTGAATGTTTTTGAAATCTCTCTGCGCAACACGATAGACAAATCTCTCTGCACTTTCGCAGGTAATTCAGACTGGTATGATACGCTCCCGTTTGACGGCGGCAGTAAAAACAAAATTCTTGAAGCAAAAAACAAGATATCAAAAAGAGGAAAAGATTTGACGCATGACAGAATTATTGCCGAATTCACTCTCGGATTCTGGACTTCGCTGATAACAACAAGGTATTCTCAAGCATCCTTTCAAAGCTACCTTATCAAAAACAATCTGAAAAAATGCCCAACTTCATCCAAAAATATAAAAAATTTGCAGAGGATTTTTGAAAAAATGCGAATATTACGGAACAGCGTTTCCCATTATGAACGCATTGTCCACTGGAAAGACCTGCCTCAACAGCATAACCAGCTTTTTGAATGTATAAAATGGATTGATGACACAGCATTTAGAATGGTTTCAAAAATTGATTCATTCGAAAGCACATACGCCTTAGGCATAAATCCGTTCATAGAACTCGTTCGACAAAATTGGAACGATCCACTTGAATACAGCTAAAATTGATCCCTTGTTTTGTGGAAACCCTCTGGGAGCCTAATCAAAACCTGCCTCCCACCTTGGGGAAGGTGTCAATAACTGCCCCTCTAAGATAGACGGGCTGGCAGCCGCAGGCTGACTGAGGCGTGTGCTGTTTTTTTTGTAAATTTAAGACCACACACGCCCCCGTCGCTAAAGCGCTACTCACTAACTTAGCTGGAGAATAAAACCTCGACACCGCCTAAAGGCTGAAAACCCTCTCCGTCATCGCTTTGCGATGCCACCTCCCCCTGAGTGGGAGGCAAGTTTTTTCTTGGCTCGCCCTTCGGGAGAGCTGTCGGCAAAGCCGACTGAGAGGGAGAGTCCGCCCCCTTTAAAAGGGCGGGCAAAAGTGCTCGCTAACGCTGCGCTATAAATGCGGTCACTGATACTTACCTCACACAACGGACATTGTAGTTGTATGTCTTAATGTGGAAGTTCACGAAACCGTTGTAGAAAAGCACGTACCACGCGTAGCTTGTATCGTAGACGAGGGTAGAGGAAGACCAAAACCAATCGCTCGGCATATCAGGGAAATATGAATACGGCGAACCAGATTTTTCATAATTTATCAGTGAAGCAAGTTCATTTTTATTAGGCAGACGCCAGTCGGAATATCCTGCATAAGTCGAATCTTCGCAGTATTTCAGTGCCTGCTGCCATGTTTTGCCTGTTTCATACTCTTTCTGCCACATGAGACCTGTCTTTGAATCGGTAACTACAACTTTGCCGCTTATCGTCTGAGTCGTGAAATCAGAAGATGTCACAGGCTGCATCTCATCCCCGCTTACACAAAGGACTTTATAGGTTTTGGTTTTCAAGTATGAACTTGAATCATATCCGTAATAGCTTCCATAATAAGGCCTGAATGCATAAGCGTAACTGGTGTTGCCTTTGTATTCTGCAGAT
>JAGAAT010000172.1 GCA_017615095.1 bacterium | reverse complement strand
CATGGAAACTTACAAACTCTCAATCGAGAAAAGAGAGCAGGGCAAAAAGAACGTCAAGGCTGTCAGAAACAACGAATGCATTCCCGTTGAAATCTACGGAAAGTCACTCGCAAGCAATATCAGCGGTTCCGTACAGAGAAAGGAATTCGTAAAGGCTCTTCACACGCCGAAGGGCAGAAATGTCGTCATGGAATTCGATTTCGACGGCAAGACCTACCTCGCGATGGCTCACGACTTCCAGATCCATCCCGTTAAGAACTGCATCCTTCATGCAGACCTTATGGTCGTAACTGAGGATCAGGAGGTAGAGGCAGTCGTTCCGGTAACGAAACAGGGAAGATCCAAAGGCGAGATCGCTGGCGGCAAGGTCCTTCAGGTCATCAAAGAGCTCAAGGTTGCGTGCAAACCGGCTGACATCCCGACGGAGATCCTCGTTGACGTTACGAACAACGAGATCGGCGACCGCATCAAAATTTCGACACTTCCTTATCCGCAGGGCGTAAGACCGGTCTTCAAGCAGGATGCTCCGGTAATCGTCTTCAACAAAGGCAGAGGCGAATAGCCGCCGTTTCCGCTTTGTTTTCTCAGGAAGCTGAAAGTTCAAAACTTTTCTTGATCGTTGGTCTGGGCAATCCTGACCAGAAGTATTCAAAGACCCGTCACAACATCGGTTTTATGTTTGCCGACGAGATCGCAGACTATTTCGGTTTCTCGCCTTTTTCTTTTTCAAACAAGCTGAACGGGCTTGTCGCGCTGGGTGAGATCGAAGGCAGAAAGACGATAATCCTGAAGCCTTCGACCTACATGAACAACTCCGGCTTTGCAGTAAGCCGTGCCGTCGGATACTACAAGATCGACCGTGCGAACATCATGGTCGCCCACGACGACATGGATATCAGCTTCGGATCGCAGAGGATAAGAAAGGGCGGCAGTTCAGCCGGTCACAACGGCATAAAATCGATAATCGCAGAGCTCGGAGACCAGAATTTCACACGGATAAGGCTCGGGATAGACCGTCCGTCTCAACCCATACCGATAGCGGATTATGTCCTGATGAACTTTCCGCAGGATCAGCTTTCTGCTCTCGAGGACATCCGCAAAAACTGGCATCTGATCGCTTCGGAGATCATCAAAAACGGCGTTGAAGCCGCAATGAACACCTTCAACTGCAAAAACAACAGCTAATTTTTGTGGAATTTAGGTCTGACCTTCGGCGGGATGCCGACCGGAGCCTCGTCAACGACACCGTTGCAGTTGTTGTCCATCCTGTCGAAGTATTCGTAAGCTCCCGGATAGATT
Organism: bacterium; assembly: GCA_017615095.1. Lineage (GTDB taxonomy): Bacteria > UBP6 > UBA1177 > UBA1177 > UBA1177 > UBA1177. The sequence goes on along the minus strand of JAGAAT010000172.1, from coordinate 24,906 downwards.
TCCGGGTTGTTATCGTTGCAGTCGCCGGTTTGAGTTGCGCGGAAAATCCCGTCAGCCTTGCATAGACAGCGGCTTTCAGAGCCTGCGCCGTAGCCGTCGCCGTCCTCATCCCGGTAGTACGGGACGCAGCCTTTAACGTTTTCGCCCTCGTCGATCTCGCCGTTGCAGTTGTCGTCGAGCCCGTTGCAGACCTCTCTCGCACCAGGATAGACCCTGGCGTTCCCGTCATCGCAGTCGCCGTACTCGAGTGCAGAAAAGCCGCGCTCCGAAATGCAGAGACAGCGTTTCTCCCCGACTACGCCGAAGCTGTCGCCGTCGTCGTCCCGGTAGTACCAGTTGCAGTCCTGAGTCCCGGGCGGATCGACGATCCCGTCGCAGTTGTCGTCTATCCCGTTGCAGACCTCTGACGCACCGGGGTTGACGTACCGGTTCCGGTCATCGCAGTCACCTCCCTTTTTTGAGTATCCGACAGGCGCCGGATCATCACATTCATAATCGAGGATCTCCGCCTTCGAACCGTAACCGTCTCCGTCGCGGTCTGCAAAAAACCGGCACTCCGCAGCAGCCGGAAGTGTGAACAACAACAGAAAAAAGGGTGAAAAAAGTCTCAAAAACGACATCGCAGCCTCCCAAAATCAAAAGATTTTAAACAATTCGCACCCCAAAACAATTGAAATTTTGCCTTTTCGCATCCAACTGCTAGATTAACGCGGTTTTTTTATGGAGGTCTTATCATGTACTTTGAAAAAATTGTTGAAATCATAGCGAACCACCTTGCGCTCGACGAAGAGAAGGTCAAACAGCTGACACCGGAATCGTCGATGAAGGAGATGAAGATCGATTCACTCGATATAGTTGAAATCATTATGAAAATCGAAGATGAATTTGAGATCGAGATCCCCGACGACAAGCTTAAGGAGTTCCAGAATCTGGGCGACATCGCGAAGTACATCCAGCAGATAAAAGAATCCTGAAATGCCCAGGCGCGTTGTCGTAACCGGAATGGGCTGCGTCACTCCGTTCGGCAACGGATGGCAGACGCTCTGGGACAATCTGCTCGCCGGCCGCTCCGCCGTTTCGGAGATCACTTCATTCGACACCTCAAGTTTCAGGACCAAAATCGCCGCGGAAATCAAAAATTTCGAGATCGATACGCTGATCCCGAGACAGATCTACAGAAAATTCGACCGCTTTTCACAGTTTGCTGCCGCTGCCGCCAAGCTCGCGCTCCTCGATTCAGGCATTGAACCTGCCGATTTTGACAGAGCACGCTTCGGAGTCTCTCTTGGTAACGGTTTCGGAGGCATAAATACTGCACTTTTGCAAACAGAGACACTTCAGGAGCGGGGGGAGAAAAGAGTCAGCCCGTTCTGCATTCCGATGATGCTTTCGAGCTCGGCGGCATCGGATATCTCGATGCTTTTCGGACTGAACGGAGCATCGGAAACCGTCTCTACTGCCTGCGCATCTTCGAGCGACGCGATCGGACTTGCATTCAACAGGATCCGCTGCGGCATGGCGGACTTCATGCTCTGCGGCGGAAGCGAGGCGGCAATAAACCCGCTGATCCTCGCAGGTTTTTCGTCGATGAAGGCTCTCTCCGAAAAAAACGGGAAACCGCAGGAGGCGTGCCGTCCGTTCGACAGTGAGCGCGACGGCTTTGTCATAGGCGAGGGCGCAGCGATGCTCCTGCTTGAACCTCTCGAGTCGGCAAAAGCCAGAAAAGCCGCTATCTACGCTGAGCTCATCGGTTACGGCGCGGCAAACGACGCATTCCACCTGACTCAGCCGGACCCGAACGGACTCGGGCTTGAACGCGCTCTGAAAGCTGCTCTTGCAGATGCAGAAATCGAGCCTCGGGACGTAGGCTGCATCAACGCCCACGGCACGGGAACGACCGCGAACGACAGAGTCGAAGCTGTTGCAGTCAGATCCGTTTTCGGTGATCTTGCAGAGAGGATACCCGTCACGGCAAACAAGTCGATGACCGGGCATCTGCTCGGCGCCGCCGGCGCTTTGGAGGCTGTCGCTTCGGTCGCGACGCTGCTCCACGACGAGATCCCGCCGATAATAAACCTCAAAAATCCGGATCCGGAATGCAGACTGAACTTTGTTGCAAATGTATCGAAAAAGGCACCGGTCGAAACGGTCGTCTCTGAATCCAGCGGTTTCGGCGGTCACAATTCGGTGCTGATCTTCAAAAAATTCAAGGGGTAAACATTGAAAATCACTAACTGCCGCGAAAACAACCTCAAGGGGATTTCGCTTGAAATCGAGCCGGGAAGGCTCACTGTCGTCACCGGAGTCTCCGGCAGCGGCAAATCAACGCTCGTCTACAACACCATCTGCAAGGAGTTCCAAAGGCTCTACTTTTCGTCGTTTTCATCCTGGAACAGGAAATTTCTCGATGTAACGGAAAAGCCGAAATTCGATACGATCAGCGGTCTTGACGCTGTGATCGCAGTCGATCAGAGGGCATCTGTCTCCGGTTCCGGCTCGACTCTCGGCACCTTTTCCGGCATCTACGACCTGCTGAGGCTCATCTTTTCGAGGCATCACGGTGTTTCACGCTCGGTTTTTTCGTTCAACACCGAGCTGGGAGCCTGCCCAGCCTGCAAGGGGAACGGCGTCGAAGACTTCCTAGACCCAGAGCTTATCATCGCCGACAAGACGAAATCTATCCGCGACAGGGCACTCAGGATCACCGCTCCGAACGGCTACATCATCTATTCTCAGGTGACGCTCGATGTCCTTGACACAGTCTGCCGCGAACACGGTTTTTCAGTCGATACGCCGCTTTGCGACCTCACCGAAGAGCAGCTCAACGTCATTTTTTACGGCAGCGACAGGATAAAGATACCATTCGGCAAACACACGCTCGAAAGCCGGATGAAGTGGGTCGGGATCACCGCGAAACCACGCGAGGAGGGCTTCTACAAAGGAGTCGTCAACGTCATGAACGAGATCCTGAAACGCGACCGCAACCCCAACATCCTGCGTTTCGTCCGCTCGCTCCCCTGCTCCAAATGCCTGGGTTCCAGACTAAACGACAAATCGGCATCATACACATTTCTGGGCAAAACGATATATGAATTCAGCACGATGACTCTATCGGAGCTTGCCGGATTTTTTAAGGAGAACCGCTCTTCGGCGGCAGATTTCGAGCAGGAGATGATCGACGAACTCCTGAAGACCCTGGATCCGCTGATCGGCATCGGACTAGGCAGCCTGACTTCCGCCCAGCCGGCAGACACCCTCAGTTCAAGCGAAGTCCAGCGCGTCAAGATCGCAGCAGCGGCGATGAATTCGCTGACCGGCGCGATATTTATCTTCGACGAGCCCGGCATCGGACTCACGCGCTCCGAGCTCAAGAGTGTCTACAGGCTGATTTTCGCGATCCGAGACCGCGGCAACACCGTGATTTCGATCGAGCACGACCCTGACGCGATCCTGCTTGCAGACAACATCATCGAGACGGGTCCGGGCGGAGGTGCCGAGGGCGGAGAGCTGCTCTTTTCAGGCTCACTCAGCGACTTTCTGGCACGTCCGGCGGGCACTGACTCCCCCACTCTCAAAGCTCTGCGCGGGTTCAGACGCGGTGAGATCAAGCCGCAGAACGCGACCGGGATCGAGGAGCGCAGAATCAACGTCGTGACGGGACCGTCGGGTAGCGGGAAGAGGGCTTTCATCCAAGAATACATGCAGGAACTTTCAAAAAATTCAATACCTTATGAACTTATCACGGACAAGCCCATCGGCAGGACGAACCGCTCGAATCCGGCGACCTACACCGGTATCTACGACAAGATCCGCGAGCTGTTCGCGGCAACGGACGAGGCAAAGGCGGCACACTTTTCGAAGTCGTTTTTCTCCTTCAACGAGGAGGGCGGCAGGTGCAGTGAATGCGAAGGTGCCGGCGTTATCGAGATCGGCATGAAGTTCATGGGCGCGATCCAGACGACCTGCCCGAAGTGCGGCGGGAAGCGCTTCAGCGACGATGTCCTGGCGATCAGATACCGCGGAAAGTCGATCCACGACGTGCTGACGATGACGGTTTCGCAGGCGATCGTTTTTTTTGACGGGATCCCGACAGTTTCAGAGCCGCTCCGCATCATGGACAGACTCGGGATCGGCTACCTTCTGCTCGGTCAGCCGTCCTCATCGCTCTCCGGCGGCGAGGCTCAGCGCATCAAGCTCGCGACTCACCTTTCCAAGGCTGGAGGAAGCTCGGCGATCATTCTGGACGAGCCTTCAGCCGGTCTGCATCCTGCCGACATCAGCAGGCTCTTCGAGGTCCTGCGCGACTGCACATCTCACGGGATCACTGTCGCTGCGATAGACAACAACCCGTGCTTTATAGAACTCGCCGAACGCGTGATCCGGCTCGGAAAGGAACCTGAATCACCAGACACGCTCAAAAAAGAGCCTTTCGATACCGCAGGATATGAATCGAAGCTGGCAGAAGATATTCAGCTCGAAGGCGTGGAAACGCACAACCTGAAGGGGGTGGACCTACGCATAAAACCAAATAAATTCAACGTGATAACAGGCATTTCAGGCAGCGGCAAGTCAAGCCTTGCCTTTGATTCGCTCTTTCGGGAATCGCTTAATGAAATATGCAGCACCTTTTCGCCCTACATCAAGACGATGCTCCTTCAAAAAAATCAAAGCATCGTTTCACGCAGCAGGAATCTGAGAGCGGCGATCGGGATCTCGGGCAGGTTCGCGACAGGCGGACCGCGCTCTACCGTCGGCACTGTCAGCGGACTTTACGAGCAGCTCAGGATGCTATTTTCGCGTGCCGGAAAGGACAAATCAGGCGATCCGTGCAGATTCCGAGCTGGCGATTTTTCATTCAGCTCGGAGGTCGGATCCTGCGAAGCGTGCAGCGGTACGGGCTTCGTTTCGGAGTGTGACCTTGAAAAACTGGCAATCGACCGTGAAAAATCCCTCCTTGACGGCGCACTCGACGCAACGAAACAGGGGCGTTTTTACGGCGACCCGGACGGGCAGTTCACCCACACGCTCAGGGCGGTCGGCAAGGCTCGCGGCATAGATTTTTCAAAACCGGTCAAGGAGCTGACACCCGAAGAATTTGAAATCGCGATGTTCGGCGCCGGTGACGAAAAATTCACGACCAACTGGGAGTATCAGCGCGGGAACATCAGCGGGACCCACAGTTTCGAGGGCTGCTGGCAGGGCTTCGCGAACCTGATCACAGACGAATATCTCCGCTCGATCGGCAACAAAAACGAAGCTGAACTGAAGGCGCTGACGAAGGAGACGACCTGCCGGAAATGTTCCGGCAACCGCCTGAAAAAAGAGCTGCTTGAGATAAAATTCTGCGGTCTTTCGATCGCCGAACTCTGCGACATGAGGATCGCGGCACTCCAAAAATTTCTCGAGGCTCCGCACGATCTGTCCGAAAGAGATCAGTCGGTATTCGACAGGATCAAGCTCGAAATGTTAAACGTCACAAATAAAATCAACGAGTTGTCCATCGGGCACCTTTCGCTTTCAAGAGCCTTTTCGACCCTGTCGCTCGGCGAGCGCGAACGCTTGAGACTCGTCAAAAACTCTATAGATTCGCTTCACAACATGCTCTTTATCGTTGATGAACCGAGTCGCGGACTTCACGCCGCAGAGTGTGAAAAAATGGCTGAATTATTGAGAAAAATAACCGAAAGCGGTAACACTGTCGTGGCAGTCGAGCACGTTCCCGAGATAATCAGAAAGGCGGATCATGTGATCGAAGTCGGTCCCGGAAGCGGAAGCCGCGGCGGCAGGATCACCTTCTCCGGCAGCCTTGAAGATTTTGCAAAAACATCGTCAAAAACCGCAGAGGCTTTGAACCGCAGGCCGGTTTTAAAGAGCGCAGAACTTGGCGAAACGATCACCGTCAGCGGGATCACAAAAAACAACCTCTTCAACCAGTCAGTGACGCTTCCCATCGGCAAAACCACAGTGATATCAGGCGTTTCAGGAAGCGGAAAATCGACTCTGCTGGCAGTGCTCAGGGAAAAACTCGGCGGCAGCGCACTCTTTTTCAGCGAACACACATCGAAAAATCTGCCTGTGACATCGACGATCGCAACGGCATTTTCAATCACCGACAGGATAAAAAAACTCTTCGGCAAAGGCTTCAAAATCGCCAAAACCGACATCTGCGCAAGGTGCAAGGGACGCGGTTCGCTCCAGATCTCGATGGATTTTCTCGGTGATGCAGAGAGCTTCTGCCCCGACTGCGGCGGCACCGGTTACACCGCACCGATCCTTGAAAAAAAGCTGAACGGCAAAAATATCGCAGAGATCCTCGACATGGAACTGAGCGAAGCTGAAAACTTCTTCAAAGACGACAAAATCATAAAAAATTCTTTAACGAATCTGATTGGCTGCGGTTTATCGCACCTGAAACTCAACAGACCGCTTTCGACACTTTCGACAGGCGAACTTGAGCGCGTAAGGCTCGCGAAAGAACTTGCCGGTTTCTCGCAAAACCTGGAAAAACCCGCCTTTTTCATCTTCGACGAACCGAGCTGCGGACTCCATTTCTCGGATATCGAACGCTTTCTGGAACTCACCGGATCGCTGAACAGGGCAGGTCACACCGTCATAATCGCGGAACACCGGCTCCAGATAATCGCCTCCGCCGACTGCATAATCGACCTTGAACGCAACGATGAAACCGGAGCCGGATCCGTCATTTTCGACGGAAAACCGGCCGATCTTCTGACAGTTGAACGCTCACTGACCGCAAAAATGCTGAAAAAGACGGTGAAGTAGTAGTTTCCGTTGGGAACTGTTAAATCACAAAGCTTTTTTTACTGCCTCATTTTTGCGATACTCCTTGTTCTGGTAGATAAGCAACACCAGCGATTAAAATCTCTTAATTCTCACTCAGTGAATCAACATCAAATGTAACAGTTATCCCGGATTTTGCCGGAAGCGTTGAAAGGCGCTGCTTGAGAGCCTTTCCGATCCTCGAATTTTTCGGCAGAGTGATCGAAATGTTGAGTCTGAAACGGTTCTGAAGTTTTGCCAGCGGCGGCTCATTCGGAGGAAACACAAGGACTCCTTTCGCGCAAGAACTTTCAACAAAATCAATGATATACTCATAATAATTGTCTGCTGCAGCAGTCACTTTTTCAGAGTTTGTGCCGGAAACTTTGACAACGATCGAACGGGTGAACGGCGGGAGCCCGAGGCTTTCGCGCCAGCCGAGTTCCTCTTCCATAAAGCCGGTGTAATCGTAATTTTCGATGTACTTCCAGATGTAGTGCTCGGGATAAAGCGTCTCGGCAAAAACGAGACCTCCGGTATCAAACCTGCCGGCACGCCCTGCGACCTGAGTTATCAGCTGAAAACATCGTTCTGCCGCCCTCTGTTCACTGAAGCCTAGCAGATAGTCGGCGAATTTTATCACGACGCAGCGCAGGTTTTTGAAGTTGTGACCCTTCGAAATGAGCATCGTCCCGACAATGATCTGGCACTCGTTGGCTGCTATCGACTTCACCGCAGAGTCCAGTGCGGCAACGTTTCCGAGAGTGTCGCGGTCAAACGAAAGGACCTTTGAATCTGGGAAATACTCTCCGATCGCCTCGTAGAGCTTTTCAATGCCGATCCCCTCCAAAACCGGGACTTCACCGCAGTCCGGGCACCTCTTTTCCTTAAGCGCGTAGCCGCAGTGGTGGCACTGGAGCCGATCCTTTTTTTTGTGATAGATCAGCGCAGTATCACAGTTCGGGCATTTCAGGATCTTGCCGCAGTTCCCGCATCTGGCAAGTGTCGCGAAACCGCGCCGGTTCAGGAAAAAAAGCGTCTGACCGCCCTCTGCCTGAATGTTTTTGACAAGATCTACGAGCTTCGACGGGATGTAGAGGTCTCCGCGGTACGGGAACCTCTCTATCGGAGGGAGTTCGCACCTGTTCGCCCGCTCGGTCAGCGTTTCGAGGTAGTACTTCCCGCAGCCTGCATTGTACCATGAGTCGCTTGAGGGTGTCGCGCTGCCCATGATCACCGGGATCTTGAGCTCTCTGGCTTTGACGATCGCCGCATCCCTTGCGTGGTAGTATGGCGGCTCCATGTTTTTTAGGCTCGAATCGTGCTCTTCATCGATGACGATGAGTCCGAGGTCGAAAAAGGGGTATAAAACCGCCGATCTTGTGGCTACGATCACCTTTGCGTCGCCGTTTATCGCACAGACCAGCGATGAAAAGCGCTTTTTACCGCTGATGGAGCTGTGCAGGACGACCCCGTCTTCGCCGATCCTCGAAATCAGATGGGCGAGCGCGTTCGAGGTTAGACCGATCTCTGGAACGATGTACAAGATCTGCCGACCGCGGCGGACGACCTCCCGGCATAGTTCGGCAAAGACTTCGCTCTTCCCGCTGCCGGTGACACCGTAGAGCAGTACAGGCTTGAAATCGCCGTTGCTCCAGCGGCTTGAGACAGATTCTATGACCTTCCGCTGGGCAGCGTTAAGTTCCGCCTTTTCAGGTTTTTCGGCTCTCCGCAGGAGTTCAAGGTGCTTCTCTGATGAAAAATCGCCGGCAAGCCTGTTTTTTGAGTTGATCAGAACTCCGAAAATCTGCTTCAAAAGCTTCGGAAAGGGATAGATGTAGTATTCCGAAAGCCACTCCAGAAACGATGTCTCTGCTCTGTTCCTGAAGATCGGAGTCGACCATATTTTTGAAAGAAGAGGTTTCAGTTCAACGCCTTCAAGCCCGCCCGGCACTGCCTCCGAGATGCTCTTCACGACTCCCCAGACGCGGAGCTTCCGAAGCTCTATTTCAACGCAGTCGCCGACGGAGATCTCAAGCCCGTCCGGAATAAAATAGCTCAACTCGCCCAGCCCCGGACGGGGCAGGACCACAGAGGCGACCCTTTGTGAAACCGTATTCAAAACTACCTGAATTCTTTACGGAGAAAGCTCCACTGAGCAACGATCCGACCGTTTTTGAGCTGTTCTATCCTGCCCGGGAAGACAAGCGGACTGACACTTCTGTGATAATCGGAAAATATGTATGTCTCGTCGCCGATCTGAAGCTTCAACGGGCGCAGAGTGCGTTTGGAAAGCTCGAGGAAGCTGCCGCCTTCGAAGCGTTTCGCCCTGCCTATAACCAGCGATACGTTCCCGCTTTCATCGTTTACGGACCATGTCGAAAGGGTGCTTTTTATGCCGGCTCCGGCAAGGATCTTCAGTATCTCTTCTGCCTTCTTTTGAAAAAAATCAGGCGTTTCGGCGTTTTTTTCACCCGAAAAGAAGAAGAGCTTCAAAAAGACCGGCATTTCGTCGAACTTTAAGTGCTCTTTGGTGTCGCCTACAGTTTTTGTGAGTTCCTTTTTTGTCTTATCGAACTCGAGAACCAGCCTTTCGCCGTTTTCGGTCGTCCCCTCTACGGAAATATGCTTTTCAGGAACGTATACCGAATTTACCATAGATGCTACGGCTTCCGACGATGCCGGCAGGATCGAAAAAATCAGTGCAAGTAAGAAAGTCAAAATATCCTCTTAGAATTTTAGTGATTTCTCATTGAATCGCGTTTTTCGCGCTCCTCCTCCTCACGCTTGCAGTCTATGCAGAGCGAAGCGACCGGACGCAGTTTGAGACGCTCGAAGTTGATATCGCAGCCGCAATTTTCACAGATGCCGTACTCGTTGTTGTCGATTTTTCTGAGTGTCTCGTGGATCTTGTTGATGAGCTTGCGGTCTCTGTCGCGGAGACGGAGCAGGCGGTTGCGCTGCTCAAAAAAGTTTGCCTGATCCGCTTCATCGCCGTGGAAGGTCTCGCCGTCCTTCGGGAGCTCCATTTCACTGAGTTTTTCACGGTTGCGCTCCTCGATCTCTTCGAGCTCACTGGTCAGTAAGTCCTTGATTTCCTTTAATTGTTCTTTTGTTAACATGGAGACCTCCTATCTGATTTCCTCAAGGTAAATATGCTCCTTCAAAATATCATCGTAGATAGAACCCGGCTCAATGACTCCGATATGTTTCGATGTTTCGAAGAGGGCCTCTCCGGCTGCTCCGAGACCGGTCAAAACAAGTTCAAAATCGTAGTTTCCGATATCGTAAAGGTAAAAATCCGCATACTTGTTGTCACACGGCTGCTTTAACTGGATCGTCTGCTCCTCCGAAACGAGTTTTGCGACGACGTTTTTGACGCCGGCAGCTTCGCACGATTCGATAGATTTGCTGTCAAATTCCCACGAGATCTGCATGTCGGATACGGTGACCTTTCTGAATTTGTTGATGTCGATCACCTTGTTCTGACCGCGTCCGGAGATGAATTCCGGGATGTCGTATATGATGCGGCTGTGATCAGACTCTTCGCGGAAGCCCTCTATCGTGACAAAATACTTCGGGTCGGGCGAGATGTTGATGAGCTCGAATCTTGCGGCGAGGCACGGGATCCTGTAGCCGTCCAGAACGACATCTTCGCCCCAGATCTTCGCCGTTACGGGCTCGCCTTCGTTCCTCATCGTGAAATTCATGTAGCTCAGCGTATATTTTTTGCAGTCGGATGTATTCCATGTGAAAAAGACTCCGCCCAGGTATGTGTCGAGTTTGACGGTCGTTTCGGTGTCGCCCTCTGTCGCGTTGATCGACTTCGAGCCGTAGCTCTGGTAGTAGCCGTCCTTGTCGAACAGGATGACCGTCGCGTAGTATTCCTGACGTTCCATGAAGAGCGTTATCGTCTGTTTTTCACCGCAGTTTATCTGCTTCGTGCTGATCTTTTTCTGCGTCGAATCGTAGATCGAAAGCTCGAAATAGTCTGCCAGATAGGTCTCGCAGGTCGTATCCGGCGGCAGCTCGAAGTTGATGCGGACCTCTACATTGTCAGGTTTGGACTCCATGCAGCCGAAAACGAAAACCAATGATAGGATCAACGGGACAATGAATTTCATCATTCACCTCTTTTAAGAAAAACCTTAAAATATTACTCAACGGCTCTCTATTTTCAATTTTCGGCAGACGATTTTCCGAGCCGCTTTCAGTTTTGCGCGGCAGTGACTTCCGGGAGAGTCATTTTTAACTTGAAATAGGACTCGTTTTCGTTACCCTAAAGCCGTTTTAGTAACCCTCTTTTTGGAGAAAAAAATGAGTACCAGATCGTTAGTCCACATTATTATTTTCCTCGTCATCGTCTATGTCGGCTGGTTCGTAGCGAAACCCTATGTTGACAAGTACAGAATGGAAAAGGTCGTCGAGAACATCGCTCAATACTGCACGATCCATTCCGTCGAGCAGACCGAAAAGGAGTTCGGCAACCGTATCATCGACCTCGGCAGAAAGGATATCCTTCCCAGTATGCTTCACCTCGACAAGGATGAGGAGACAAGCAAGGTCAGGGCGACCTTGAAGTACAAAGACTCTATCAAACTTTTCGGGAAAGAGCTGAAACCGCTTGAATTCACTATTGAATATACTGCGGCAAAGGTAGATAAGATCATCTAGCGGTGCGACATGAAGAGAGAGAGTCTTAACGTCAAAAAGGTGCTGATCGGCGAGACCGAAATCACCAAGATCATAGACCGCATGGTTTATGAAATGATCGAGCAGTTCAGTCAGCTCGACAACGTTGCGATAATCGGAATCAGGACACGCGGCGTAGTTCTTGCGGAACGCCTTGTGAAGCGGATCGAGGAGAAGGAGCATGTCAAACTGATGACCGGCGCCGTCGATATCGCCCTCTACCGCGACGACTTCTGCAAAGGTCTCAGCTCGCCTAAAATGGGACCTTCCGAGATCAATTTCAACCCGGAGGATTACCACATCATCCTCGTTGACGACGTAATGTTCACCGGAAGGACAGTCCGCGCTGCGATCGAAGCCGTCATGGATTACGGCAGACCGAAGTCGATCAAATTCGTCGCTCTCGTTGACAGGGGGCATAGAGAACTCCCGATCCACCCCGATATCGTCGGAAAGGTGATCGAAACAGGGATCGACGATAAAGTCGCTGTCTTCTTCAAGGAGACAGACGGCGAAGATAAAGTTGTGCTTGGATAAAAACAGAACCTATTTTCGGAGAAACCAATGAAACATCTTCTCGGCATTGAGAATTTGAACAAAGATCAGATTATGAACATCCTCGAGACGGCGGTTCACTTCAACGAGCTGAATCAGCGGCTCATAAAGAAGGCTCCGACACTCAAAGGACGGACGATAATCAACTTTTTTGCTGAACCGTCAACCAGGACAAGGACCTCCTTCGAGGTCGCCGAAAAGCGTTTGAGCGCCGACACCTACAACATTGCTGTTTCGGGGAGCGCAATCCAGAAGGGCGAGACCCTGGCGGACACAGTGCTTAACCTTCAGGCAATGGGACCGGACGCGCTGGTCATCCGCCACTCGGTTTCAGGTATCCCGCAGCTGCTTGCCGACATCATGGACTGCTCGATAATAAACGCGGGAGACGGTTTCCGCGAGCATCCGACCCAGGCTCTGCTCGACGCCTACACGATCTGGCAGAAGCTCGGCGGGTTCGAGGGTCTGAAGGTCGCCCTGATCGGTGATATCTACCACAGCCGTGTTGCCCGCTCGAACATCTACCTGCTGACCAAAATGGGTGCGCATGTCTCGATCGCAGGACCGGGAACAATGATCCCGAAAGAGGTCGAAAAGATGGGCGTGACCGTTGAAAAACTGCCGAAATACGCCATCCAGGATGCCGACGTAGTGATGATGCTCCGCGTCCAGAACGAACGCGCAAGCAACCTGCTTTACCCCGACATTCGTGAATATTCACGCTATTTCATGCTGACTCCCGAGCTTCTGAAGCTAGCCAAGAAGGATGCTCTCGTAATGCATCCGGGACCGGCAAACAGAGGCGTCGAGATCGATGACGTCGTCATGGACGGCGAGCAGTCGGTCATCCTTCAGCAGGTTTCAAACGGCGTAAACGTCAGAATGGCGGTGCTTTATCTTCTTCTCGGAGGGTCTGACAAATGAAAATAGTTTTAAAAAACGGAACCGTTGTAAATCCGGCAGTCAAATCGACTGAAAAGACATCGATCGTCATTGAAAACGGCGTCGTAACGGCAATCACAAAGGATCCGGATCTGACCGACGCAAAGGTCATCAACGCGGAAAAACTCTTCGTTGCACCCGGTTTCATCGATATGCACGTCCACTTCAGAGATCCAGGTTTCGAGTACAAAGAGGATATTTTCTCAGGTCTCGAAGCGGCTGCGGCAGGCGGTTTTACGGCTGTATGCACAATGTCGAACACCAACCCGGCGGCAGACAACGTCGAGACGATCCGCTATATGCTCGAGCGTGCCGGCAAGGCGAACGGCGTCAAGCTCTACCCTGTAGCCGCTGCGACAAAAGGTCTCAAAGGCGAATCTCTGGCACCGATCGGCGAACTTGCAGAGGGCGGAGCGGTCGCGATCAGCGACGACGGCAGACCGATCCAGAACACAGACCTTCTCAAGCGCGTCATGGAGTACGCATCGACTTTCGACATGATGTACGTTTCGCACAGCGAAGACCTCTATCTCGCTGAAAACGCGCAGATGAACGAGGGTTACTATTCGACGGTTTACGGCATGACAGGCAATCCGGTAGTCGGCGAGGCGTCACAGATCGCCAGAGACTGCATGATGGCTGAATATCTCAAGCTTCCGATCCACATAGCACACGTCAGTGCGGCACTTTCGGTCGATATCCTGCGCTTCTTCAAAAACCGCGGAGCTCAGATAACGGCTGAGACGGCACCGCACTACCTCACGCTGACGGATCAGGCTCTCGGCAGCTTCGACACCAACACGAAAATCAACCCGCCGCTGCGCAGCGAGTCCGACCGCCAGGCTGTGATCGAGGCGCTCCGGGACGGCACGATCGACGCGATCGCTACGGATCACGCACCTCACCACAAACGTGAAAAGGAGGTCGAATTCAACTCGGCACCGTGTGGGATCGTAGGTCTGGAAACGGCGATACCGCTCACCATGAAGCTTTACCACAACAAGACCCTCACCATCGAAAGGATCGTCGAACTCTTCACCGCAGGCTACAAAATAATGAAACAGCAGGGCGGAAAAATCGAAGTCGGCGCACCGGCAGACATCACCGTCATCGACCCGGACTACCAGTGGATCATCGACAAAAACATGTTCAAATCGAAAAGCTCGAACACACCGTTCCACGGCTTCCACGTCAAGGGCTCGGTCTACATGACCATCGTTGACGGAAAAATCGTCTATTCAAGAGATTTTTAATGGAAGATCCGCAAAGCGAAATCACCGCCGCGCTCGACAGCTCGGAAAGAGAAGCTCTTCAGAATTTTAAGAAGGAGTGCTTCTATCTTTCGGGCGGGAATATCAAAAACCACGACTTCTGGCAGCAGTTTTTCAATATGTTTTTCATCCGGCACTATGCTGTTGAAAACGGTGAAACACCTGCAAAGAAAAGGGGGTTGGCGGATTCGCGGATCAGGCTTTTTGCCCCTTCGTTCTTTACGGCGACGACAGGAAAGGACTTTTTCACCGATGAAAAGCTCCAGCTCGTCTCTGAGGAAGAACACGGTCTTTCGTGGTACGGCGGACACGACTTCATCCTTTCGTTTTTTCATGCGGATGGTCAGGATCTGAGCTTCACGGATGTCCAGAGTTCGCTTCTCATCTCGTCAAAGGCGTCGTCGTTTTTCAAAATGCTGAAGAAGGAACTCAGCGAGAAGTCTGCATTCGGCTCGAACACGTCGTATCTGCTGATGCTGATTGCAATCCTGATGCTTAAAAAGGAGTGCTTCTCTGACCTTAAGCTTTACAACCCATACCAGATGACGGAAATCGAAAAGCTCGATAATTACTACAAAAAATTCGCATCTAACATAATCTGACAACAGCTTCGGAGGCAAAAATGTCAACAATATACGATGTTGCCGTCGTCGGCTGCGGCCCGGCCGGGATGACTGCCGGGATCTACGCTTCCCGCGCAATGCTCAAAACAGTTTTACTCGAAAAAAACGTCGTCGGCGGGCTCATGTCGCTGACAGACAAACTCGAAAACTGGCCGGGCGAGGATTCGATTTCAGGTCTCGAACTGGCTGAACGGATGCAGAAACAGGCGGAAAAATTCGGCTGTGAAATACTCTACACAGACATCGTAAAAATCGAAAAGGATGGCGGACTTTTCCTCCTCGAAACAGGTGACCAGTCAGTGATCCGGGCCCGTTCTGTCATCTACGCAGCGGGTTCGACTCCGCGCCACGCAAATATCCCGGGCGAAGAGGAGTTCACAGGAAGAGGCGTCAGCTACTGTGCTGTCTGCGACGGAGCTTTCTTCAGAAATATGAAGGTCGCAGTCCTCGGCGGCGGCGACAGTGCACTGAAGGAGGCGCTATTCCTCACGAAATTCGCGAGCGAAGTCGTGATCGTCCACAGAAGATCCGAGTTCCGCGCTGAAAAAATCACCCAGGAAGAGGTCAGAAAGAACCCGAAGATCAGCTTCATGCTCGATTCGGTCGCAGAAAAAATCGAAGGCAGAGACTTTGTTGAAAAGCTGACTGTCAGAAACGTAAAAACTTCAGAAATTTCAACAATCAACGTTGACGGCGTATTCGTATTTCTCGGCTACAATCCGGCAGTGGAGGCTCTCGGCGGCATCGTAAAACTCTCGGAAGACGGCAGGATCATCACCGACGAAAAGGGAGAAACCAGTGTTCCGGGGCTCTTCGCGGCAGGCGACGTGATCGTGAAGCTGGTGAACCAGGTCTCAACGGCTGTAGGCGACGGAGCCAGAGCCGCAGTTGCCGCTGAACACTATCTTGCATCGAAGTGAGGCGGCATGGACAGACCTGTAGATCCCCAGATCGCTCAAATCGAAAAATGTATCAGTTTCATAAAAAATCCGACAGTTGCAGCGCTACCGGAAGCCAAAAAGTTCGTTGAAGACTCGACCGTTCCCGATTTTGTCGGGATACCGGGAGATACTGAAATCAAAAACGAAGATAGCGCCGCAGAACAAATCATAAAGACAGGCAAGGCGATCTGCCGGATGAAGATGACGAACGGTGTTTTCGGCAACATCTCAGCAAGAGTCGGCGACAGGATCATCGTCACGGAGACCGGCTCGTCGCTGGCTGAACTCGAAAACTCGATCGTTGTCTGCGACCTCGGCGGAAAGCCGCTCAACAGCAGAAAACCGTCGTGCGAGATCTCGTCTCATGTTAGGATATACCGCGAAACGAAGAGCAACTGCGTAGTCCACTGCCACCCCTTTTTCATGATCGCGAACTCTCTGCTCTATGACGAGCCGGAGATTTTCGGTTTCCCTGTGATCAAGGCGGAGATCGGTGACGGTCCGAACGGCATTTCAAGCTTTATCCTGCCGGCGATCCTTGAAAAAAAGCTGGCGATCGTATACGGGCACGGCGTATTCACGATGGGAAACGACAACTTCAGTGAACAGCTGAAGGCGATCTACGATCTGGAATACACCCTTTGCAGAGACAAATTTACAAGTGAGATCAGCAGATTGCTGAAAATCTAGATTTTCCGGCTATTCAAGCCTGAGCACAGTCACTCTTCCGCTGTCCAAATCAAAAAACTGCTCAGTAAACGGCAGGACAAGCGTCCCGCCGCTCTCCAGTTCTATTTCGACCAGAGAATATGTCGGCGTATCGCGGAAATCGACGATCCTTCCGATTTTAACGTCACTTGTGTCGCAAACGGGAGAATCTATCAGCAGATCCATCGATTTGCCGGCAATATCCTTCTCCGGCAGAGCAAAATCCTCTCCTACAAAAAACGAAGCCTTTTTAAAGCTGTCGACACCCGCGATGCGCATAGCAATGCCCTTGTTCACAGGCGTTGACGACAAAATCTTCCATTTTGTGGCGAAGCCGGCGTGATAGAGAGCACGGATATCCAATAAAAAATCACTGTCTCTGAATGCCGGTCTGAAGAGAAGAAGACCATCCTTCCGGAGAACCTTTGAGAATGATCCTACAACTCTCAGATTTCTGATTTCGGAAAAGAGCAAATCCGGTGCTACTTAGCGGCTTTTCCTGCCTTTTTTACAAGCGAAGCGACTGTGTCGGAGCACTGTGCGCCCTTCTTGATCCACTCGTTGAGCTTATCGGTGTCGATAACGATCTCGGCAGGATTTACGCACGGATTGTAGTGTCCGATCCTTTCGATATAATCGCTGTCTCTTTTCTTTCTGCTGTCAAGAACAACAACACGGTAAGCAGGTTTTTTCTTTGAGCCGACTCTTGTCAACCTAATGCTAACGCTCATTTAATCCTCCAAATGATTAAAGTTATTTACCAAAGCCTCTGAATTTCTTCATAAGTCCGCCGATTCCCAGCTTATTTATGCTTTTCATCATCTTTTTCATCTCTAAATACTGCTTCATGAACTGGTTGATGTCCTGGACCTTCGTTCCGCTTCCGTTGGCGATCCTTCTGCGCCTTGAAGCATTCAGGATCTCGGGTTTGCGGCGCTCCTCCTTCGTCATCGAAAGGACGATCGCCTCTATCTTGGACATCTCCTTTTCAAAATCGACCTTGCCTTCCATCTTTTTCATTGCCTTTCCGGCACCGGGAAGCATCTCGAGCATGTTCTCGAGCGGTCCCATCCCGCGGACCATCTTCATCTGGTCGAGGAAGTCGTTCAGGTCGAAATCGTTCTTCCCCATCTTGTCGCGGAGCCGCTGCGCCTCTTCGGCGTTGACCGTTTCGGTAACGTGCTCGACAAGCGAGATCACATCGCCCATTCCGATGATCCGGCTCGCGATCCTGTCAGGATGGAAGTATTCGAACTGTTCCGTCTTTTCACCGACACCGACCAGTTTTACCGGTGCTCCGGTAACGGCGTAGATCGAAAGTGCCGCACCGCCTCTGGCATCGCCGTCCATCTTTGTCAGCACGACGCCGGTAAGCGTCAGACGGCGGTGAAACTCAGCTGCGACGTTGACGGCATCCTGACCCGTCATCGCGTCGGCGACGAAAAGGATCTCCGAGGGTTCGACCGAGTTTTTGATCTCGGTGATTTCGTTCATCATATCCTCATCGACCTGCATACGGCCGGCGGTATCTATGATGACGACATCGATCACATATTTTTTTGCATAATCAACTGCCTGTTTTGCGATATCGACCGGATCCATGCCGACTTCGGACGGGAAAACCTCGACATCGATCCTCTCGCCGATGGTTTTGAGCTGATCGATAGCAGCAGGTCTGTAGACGTCAGCCGGAACGAGCAGCACGCGCCTCTTCTCCTTGTTTTTGAGCATGTAGGCGAGCTTGCCGGCGGTCGTGGTCTTACCGCTTCCCTGAAGTCCTGCCATCAGGATTATTGCCGGCGGCTTGACGTTGAGATGAAGCTTGTGATCGCCTTCGCCGAGCAGGTTTATCAGCTCCTCGTGGAATATCTTGATAAACATCTGACCGGGGGTGACGCTCTTCATTACCTCAGTACCGAGAGCGCGTTCCTTGACCTTTTCGACAAAATCCTTCACGACCTTGAAGTTTACATCCGCTTCCAGAAGGGAGAGCTTCAGCTCACGGACTCCGTCTTTGATGTTGTCCTCGGTGAGTTTTCCCACACCTCTCAGCTTCTTAAAGGTGCTGTCCAGCTTTTCGGTCAGTTGATCAAACATTTATACCCTCAAAAAAAACGTGCGATTCTAGTAATAAACTTCAATTAGTCAAGATTTTGCCCGAATTGAATTGAGTTCAATGCCGGAAAATGTATACTTTTCCAACTTTTGAGAGGGCGGTTTGAGAGCTTTTTTTGAAAATATCGGCTTTAGAACAGCGGAGCGGGTAAAGAGTCTGGCTGACTTCATCGTCTTTTCGCAGCGCGCCCTTTTTTCAATCATCTGCGGAGATTTCCTGCGCCGGACAGAGAAGGAGATCCTTGTGATCCAGCTCTACTTCACCTCGTTTCAGCTGCTGTTCTCATTTGTTGTGATGAGCCTTCTTTTCGGAAGTTTTTTCATAGCTCTGGTCTTCATGCTCGTCAAAAATTACGGTCTTGTCCAATATCTTGGGAACATCATCATGGGCGTAGTCGTACTGGAGCTGGCACCGCTCATCACCGTCATCCTTCTGGCGCTCAGGAGCTCGTCGGCGATCAACTCGGAGATCGCGGTCATGCGCGTCAACCGTGAAATGGATGCTCTCGAGGCCTTTCACATCGACCCGATGCGTTATCTTTTCGTCCCCAGGATCGTATGTTTTATGATCAGCGTAACGATCCTGTCGGCGCTCTTCGCGATCGTCGTGCTCTTCAGCGGATTCGTGATATGCAGCATGATGTTCGGCTTCAGCGGCAACATCTACACTGAACTTCTCGCAAATTCGGCCTCCCCCGCAGATCTCGTCGTCTTCTTTCTGAAAACCACGCTTTTCGGCTTTTTTATATCCGTGATACCGATCTACAACGGCTGGAAGACGCCGTATCAGCTTACGGCGATCCCGGTCTCGGTACTCCGCGGGATGATGGGAGTTTTCGTATCAATCGTTTTTGTTGAGGTGATAACATCAGCGTTAAGATTACTACTCAATTCTTTGTAGACGAAGCGACTCTGAAGAGCGGTCTGCAAAGGCTTTGCCAGAGCATCGATGTCGGGATCGTGTCGGCGGATATCCCTCTGCTGTCCAATCTTTCCATCTTTGACAACATCGCTCTGATCCACAAATTTCACACGAGTCAGCCTGTCGATTTTATTGCACGGACCATCCGTGAGCAGCTTGAGATCCTGGGTATCGACAGTTTTGCCGCTCTGAAACCGGCGTCTGTTGACCCGCTCACGGTTTTCAAGGTCAAGGTCCTGCGGGCGGTCTCGCTTCCGCTCTC
Organism: bacterium; assembly: GCA_017615095.1. Lineage (GTDB taxonomy): Bacteria > UBP6 > UBA1177 > UBA1177 > UBA1177 > UBA1177. Next base: position 5,095 of record JAGAAT010000172.1, on the reverse strand, counting down.
GAAATTTCTGATCGACCGGCCATTTACGATGCTGACCGGCATTGCCGATATCGGCGCGGTCGTAAAGATAGTCGATCTGCTGGATAAATACGTCGAAGAGTGTACTGTTTTCGATTACAAATGGAACAGCTCAAGATACGATAAAATCGCTCCAGAGCCGGGGAAAGAGGGTTAGTCAGCCGCGTTGAAACGCAGCGCCGGACGTACCATCACATCAAGCGCGTCAACGCTGTCCTGAGCTATCGAAGCGCCGTCGAAATTCATCATGGTCGCCTTTTTGTTGGTGCTGCCCATCGAGCGGAGCCACCACAAGCCGGCACCTGTCGCCTCGTTGATATGGGCTCCTTTGCCCTTTGCATACTCAGTCGGATAGGCGATTTTTGAAGCACTGTCGGGGAAATAGGCTGTATCCATCGTCTCAGGCGCACTGAGAAGGAAGATCTTGTCCTCGGTATCAGTTCCGGGATCGACATCGGGATAAGTTGAATTGACCTCCGCCCTGATAGATGACACAACTATTTTCTCAGCCTCTTCCGAAGTGAACGATGTCGTCAGGAACGAGCCGTTCAGCCAGTTTCTGATCCAGCTTTCGCCCCAGTTCGTGTCAACCGACTCGTTGTGGAAATAGAATGCATCCAAGCCCTTTTCGCTGACGACGAAAACGGTCGAACCATTCACTTCGAGCACGCGCCATTCGATAGGTTCGCTGCCGTTTCCCGGATCGTTGTCCTGCTCGTATCTGCCGAAGGTAACAAGTTCGCCAACTGCGTAGACATTACACTCCTTTGTCTCGGGATAGCAGCCGTTCTGACAGGTGCTCCCCTCGTTCCAGAAGCCGTCGACGCACTCCTGGAGAGCAGATTCGTAGCACCTTTTTTCTCCGAGCGTGCATTCTGATTCTATCAGATCTTCATCCGCAGGTTCCTCATCTTCATCGGAAAGCACGCTATCTTCGTCCGCGTCCGGTTCTTCGGTATCAGGCTCTTCAGTGTCGGGCTCTTCAGTATCCGGCTCTTCTGTGTCGGGTTCCTCGGTGTCCGGCTCCTCAGCGTCCGGCTCTGTATCCGGCTCCTCATCCGGCTCGATATCGGAATCCGACGGCTCTTCGGTCGGAACAGCGACAAAGGCGTAAACAGAGAAGTGACCCGTCGTCATCATAATCGGATCGCCCATCGCTGCGCCCATGATCGGATCACCCATCGCCGAAATCATGATCGGCTCTCCGGCTGACGTGAGCATGGAGGATTCACCTGAAGCACTCATCATGATCGGGTCGCCCATCGCATTCAGCATGACCGGATCACCCATCGCCGTGGACATGACCGGGTCTCCCAGAGCGTCCGTCGTCATGACAACTGCGGTACCGCTCCTGTCGTAGCGCCATTCATTCGATGCCGGATCGAGGACAGCTGCGGAAATGATTTGATTTTCTACATCCTTCGCCATCATCGTAGTGATCAGTACCGGCTTCAAAAAGACCAGACCTCTCGGACCGAACCTGAGCACCTTCGAAGCGACTATCTCCTTGTCGCCGATGAGATCCTTCGTCTCCAGGACCGTCATCGTGATTTCGGTATCTTCTGCCAGAGCACCGTGCGGGATGACTATCGACGATCCGTCGCCGGTAGAGATCGTGCCGCCCTCTTCAGCCGAAATCAGTGCCGTAGACTCGGTCACATTTGATTTTGTATCGTCTCCGCACGCAGCAATAATCAGCGCACACAAACTCAGGAGCACGATTCCAAGCAGTTTTTTCATCTTTTCCTCCGGCTAGCTCTCGAGAATATCCTTTTCCTTCAGTTTCGTGATATCCTCAAGCTTCTTCGTGTAGTCGTTGAGATCCTTCTGGACCTTGTCGTTGAACTTCTTTTCGTCGTCTTCGGTGATCTCCTTGTTCTTTTGAGCCAGTTTGATCTCGTCAAGGGCGTTTTTACGGATATTCCTGAAGCTGACTTTGAACTTCTCGGCAAGCTGGCTGAGCTGTTTGACGAGCTCTTTTCTCCTCTCCTGCGTCAAAGTCGGGACCGGTACCTTTACGACAATGCCGTCGTTGCTCGGGTTGAAGCCGATATTTGCGTTTCTGATCGCAGTTTCGATAGCCTTCAGGAGCGAACGGTCATAGGGCTGAACAACTATGAGCCTTGCGTCGGGCGTCGTTACCGATGCGACCTGGTTCAGCGGTGATTTCGAGCCGTAGCAGTCGACCGAAACGCCGTCCAGAAGCTTCGGAGAGGCTTTGCCGGTGCGGTACTGCGAGATCTCGTTTTTGTAAGAATCGATCGACTTTTCATAGTTTTCCTTAAGTGTGTCAAAAAATTTCTTCTGATCGAACATAACTCCTCCAATATCAATATGTAACTAAACTTCCTGTTTCGTTTCCCGAGACAGCCTTCAGGATGTTGCCCTTCGTGAAGACGTTGACGATCTTGACGCAAAGCCTGTTCTCCTCACATAGCGTAAGCGCCGTGAGATCCATGACGCGGAGCTTCCTCTCGACCGCCTCGGCAAAAGTTATCTCTTTTATGAACTTCGCATCGGCAAATTTTTTCGGATCCTTGTCGTAAAGCCCGTCGACCTTCGTCGCCTTGATAAGCAGATCCGCACCGATCTCGTTGGCTCTCAGAGCGGCTGCCGTATCTGTCGTGAAGAAGGGGTTCCCCGTTCCTGCGCCGAAAATCACGATCTTTCCCTCTTCAAGGTGTCTGACCGCGTTGTCGCGCACAAAAAATTCGGCGACCTTGTCGATTTCAAGCGCACTCATGACGACTGCCGGCATCCCGTGAGCCTCGAAGCTCGCCTTGAGGGCAAGCGAATTTATCACCGTTCCGAGCATTCCCATGTTGTCGCCGGTAACACGGTCCAGACCTGTTTCAGAATTTGCCGAAAGCCCGCGGAAGATGTTGCCTCCGCCTATAACGATAGCCACTTCGATCCCGTTTCTGCGCAGATCGCCGACTTCGCCCGAAATGTAGGACAGAAAATCCGGATCGATCGGCTTGCCGTCGGCTGAAAGCATCGCCTCGCCGCTGAGTTTGAGAAGCACTCTTTTGTAAAGCATGAAACCTCCAAATCAAAAATACAGTAGAAATTACAAATAGAGCCATTTTTTTCAAGTTTAGTCCGCCTCACTTTTGACAAAGATCGAACTGAAAGTAACATCGACCGTTTTTTTTCAGTGGAGGTTTTTATGAAAAAGACGATTTTGATTCTTTCCGTACTGCTTTTTTCGCTTCCTCTCTTTGCAGATGAAGCGTCAGATGTCTGGACATGCAGCTCCGCAGCGGACTGCTCCGACGGGATGGACTGCGGCAACGAGAACACCTGCGTAATGAACAAATCGAAATTCACCGACTACATCGCGATCACGCTTTTTATCGGCGAAAACAGCCCGAATACTAGGGGCACCGGCTCAGCAAAAAGGATCTTCATCCAGAACCCGGCGAACGACCTTGTTCTGGGGCAGGTCGATGTTTCGGCAAGCGGCGGACAGGACGGAAAGCTTTACATTATAAAAGATATGACCGCCGATATAACGATCTATCCGTCGTCAAAGATCTCCTGTGAAAATTTCAGGCTCATCTACGATAAAAACGGCAACGGGAACGCCGATCCGGGAGAACCGACAGTCTCCGAAGGCAGCTTTGAAAACAACACCGTAAAGTACCGCTTCAACCAGAAGGAGGCTTCATACCCCGTAAACGCGAAGTCGAACTTCCTGATGATCGCCTCATGCTCGGCAAACGACGCAGTGACAGATGAAAACACGAAAATCAGTGCAACCGTCAGAGACAGCTACATCACGGCTGTCGGGACAGGCGGCAACGCGACCCACGCACAGATCCAGCCGCTCACCTTCCCGACCTACACCTTTGAACCGGAGAGCGGATACTTCCTTTTCACCGCCGGCAGATTCTTCCCCAAGGCTCCGAGCTGGTCTGAAATGAACAAGACTCAGGAGATCATGCACATCAGGGCAAAGGCGATCGACTCCGCGAACGAGATCAAAACCGTAGGCGTTGCGCTTAACGGAACGGCAGTCTCCTTCGGCAACGGCGTCGAGAGTATCGCGCTCTACCTCGACTCGAACAACGACGGAAAAGGCGACAAACTCATCAGCGAGATCACCGAGTTCCCGGAGCCCTTCCAGACCGCGAACCTCATTATCCCTGCCGGCTCGCTCCAATTCACTCAGGGAGAGGAAAAACATCTTGTTATTTCTGCAACTTTGAACTTCTACAACGGTCAGACGACCTACTTCTACATCGGAAAGACGAATGTGGTTTTAACGACAAACAAACAGGTCGCAGGTCCGACGATCCAAACTGACACCTTCACCTACAAGTGCGACGAAACCGAACCGAACTGCAACCTCAAGCCGGATGAGAACAATGACAACGAAAGCTCCGGCTGCGCACTCGTTTTTGTAGAGTAAACAGATTTATCTACATCTGAAATTCTATATCCACTCGTCTTCTTCAACTTCAGCTGTGCCGGCTTCCGATTTGTGGAGTGTCAAACTGAAAACCTGCGGGATCTGTCTGTCTTTTCTTTTTCGTCAGCTTTTCATACATTTTGAACAGCTCGGCAACGATCTCAGATTCACTCATTTTCAGATTGAAGCCGTAAGCCTGCATGACCGCCTTGTCATTTTCTTTGTGAGCTTTGCGAAGTTCAGGCGGCATAAATTGTTACATAAAAGCCAAATAATAAAGCAAACAACCAAAATTTTTTCATCGTTCTCTCCATCAAAAATGTTATTCAAACGGGCAGACGCCTTCTTCTTTACAGTAACACTCCATGTCTCTTAGGATAAATGGATCCGAACTTCTTTTTTGATAAAGTAACCATGTGTTTTCAAATTCTCCGAAACCATAGGGAAATTTGGTTGTCCCGTCGGAATAGCTTTTGTCGTCCTCCATCTTTTTCATGCAGTATTTCTTGTTTTTATCAAGACGGTAGTAACAAATGAGACCTCCTCCGGCTCCGTTAAAGTCTGTTATTTCTTCAAAAAGAAGTGTGTTGCCTCTGAATTGCAGCGCTGCCAAGGAATACTTGTGAAGATCCGTTTCGGCAGTAAAATCAGTTATTAAATCTT